>JBDLWH010000192.1:0-6726 GCA_039804325.1 Verrucomicrobiota bacterium | reverse complement strand
GCCTTGAGGAAGGCATGTTCGGCGCGTTCGGCGTAATGGAAGATGTTCGGAAAGTGCATCCAGCCGCTGGCGTCCGTATCGCTAAAGGCGACCTCGCAAGCCAAGCGGTGGAGCGGGGCGTCCATTCTTACTCGAACTGGCTGACGAGGATCGACGCGTTGTGGCCGCCGAAGCCGAAGCTGTTACTCAAGGCGGTTTTGATAGGCACCTCGCGAGCCACGTTAGGCACGCAGTCGAGGTCGCAATCTGGGTCTTGGTCCTCGACATTGATGGTGGGCGGGACAATACCGTCCTTGATGGCCATGACGCTGGCAATCAATTCGATGCCGCCTGCCGCACCGAGCATGTGGCCGGTCATCGACTTGGTCGAGCTGACCATGAGTCCATTTTTCACGTGATCGCCGAACGCCAGTTTAATGGCTTTGGTTTCGGCGATATCGCCGAGGCCCGTTGATGTGGCATGGGCGTTGAGGTAATCGACGTCTTCCGGGTTTTTTTTGCCGTGGCGCAGTGCCATTTGGATGGCGTAGGCCGGGCCGCTGCCATCGGGAGATGGGGCGCTGAGGTGGTAGGCGTCGGCGCTGACGCCGTAGCCGATGAGTTCGGCATAGATGGTGGCGCCGCGGTTTTTGGCGTGTTCGAGTTCTTCGATGAAGATGACGCCGGAGCCTTCGCCCATGACGAAGCCGTCGCGGCCCTTATCGAACGGGCGGCAGGCGCGCTCGGGATCATCGTTGCGTGTGCTCAGAGCCCTCATGTTGCCAAATCCGCAGAGCCCCATCGGGAGAATGGTGGCCTCGGCACCTCCGCAAAGGAAGCCATCGGCATCGCCGAATTTAATAATCCGCCAGGCTTCGCCGATGTTGTGGTTGGAAGTGGCGCAAGCGGTGACGATGGACATATTGGGGCCCATCAGGCCGAATTCCATGGAGATGATGCCGCTGGCGATGTTGGAAATCATCATGGGAATGGTGAAGGGCGAGACCCGCTTAGGGCCTTTGGTCATGAAGCTCGTGTGCTCGTGCTCCAGAGTGGTCAAGCCGCCGATGCCGCTGCCAACCATCACCCCGAATCTGCGTGGATTGATCGTCGAGACATCGAGTCCGCAATCCTCCATGGCCATTTTGGATGCGGCCACCGCGAACTGCACGTAGCGATCAGATCGCCGCGCGTCCTTGGGAACACGAAAATAGCGATCGGGTTCAAAGTTTTTGACCTCGCCAGCGATTTTACAATCGAAGGGTTCGGGATCGAGTTGGGTGATGCGGGCAATGCCGCTGCGGCCTGTTTTGAGGCCTTCCCATGTGGTGGTCAAATCGTTACCCAGTGGGGAGATACAACCAATGCCAGTGATGACGACGCGTCGTTCGTTCATAGTTTCGGAGCGCACTGTGCAGTTTTCCTCCGACTCGCGCAAGCCCCATCGCCGGATGTTTTTGAATGAGAGGATTTTTAGCCAAGGCGGCGGCTTTGGCCTTTTTCGTTGGATGCGCGGCACACTGGGCATGAGACGGAGTGAGAGCGGCTAGCATCCTCGAAGGCATGGAGACAAAGTCTGCAAATGACGCGATGAGCAAGGGAGCGGTTTTCGGCCCTGACATGAAGTGTTCGCGAGATCAGGGTAAGCACGAGCACGAGCGAGCAGGAGCCCAAAACCACTTTGAGGACAAAATCAGCGAGAGTGAGGTCCATGGGCGGGATGATTGGAGAAAGTGACCGCCACGACAATCCAGCGGCTTGGTTTGGTGGGTTCGGGTGAGAAGGGCACGCTTCTGAGCCAATCGACGAGTGGGGGCGGGCCAGTTTCATCGCCGCCCATCAGAGACACGCACTCCAGGACGTTCCCCGCAGCATCTAGGTTTAGGAGAAACCGCGAGGATTCGGCACTGATGGCGGCGTCCACCATGCCGTCAAAGGGTGGAAGAGAGCGGGGCATGGCCGTCGGGAGAATGCCTGAGAGCGGTGAGAGCACAGGTGCCAGCTTGACGGTTGTGGCTAGCGGTCGGGTAAGGAGATCGGGGTTGAGTGGCGGCATCGTGGCTTCGCCTTTCGCCGCGAGAGCCATGGTGGGGGTAGTTTCGGTAGGCAAATTTCTCAAAACCGGCATGTACGGTGGCGACGGCATGCGAGTGACTTGGAATGCCGATTGTTCGATAGCGGCGGATTCTTCCCACTCGGCGGGTTCGAAGCGAGACGGGAACGGTCCGCCTTCCCGGGCGCGCAACGTCAACGCCCGTCCGTCGGCATCATCGGTGAGATGGAGGATAGACGCTTTGCGAGTGGCCCATGATGTGGGTGGCTCGACGTGGATGCGCACGGATGTCAGGAACAACGCAAAGCCCGCGCCCATCGTGAGCAGGATCATCGCTTTTGGGAACGACGATTGCTGGTGAGGTCGCCAGTCGAACACCCATTTGGGTGCCGCCAGCCGTTGAGCTTTGATGGAGAGGCGCTTGGCCATCACTTGAGGGCCGGATTGCGATTGGGTGCCTGAGGGCTAGGGGCATTGGCGCCGACCAAGGCGAGGCGGAAGCCTTTGCTGAGAACGAGTTCGGTGATTTGGCGTTCGGCACCCACTGGGGTTCCCGCATCGGTTTGCAAGAGCACGATGGACTTGGCAGTGGCTCCTTTGGCACGCAGCGCATCGAGCCTATCGGCCAGATCCGATTGGCTGAGGCAATCGCGGCCGAAGTGGATGCGCGGCTCGGATTCGCCTGGGCCGAGGGTGATGACGAGCGTGTCTTGATACCGTTCGAGTTGGAATCGCGAGGGCGGGAGGTCCACGGCGACCCCGGATTGTTGGATGAGGGCGGGGCCGAGCAGGAGTAGCAGCCAGAGCAACGCAAACAGATTGAGCAGCGGCACGGCGTGCAGCAACCCCGGGCGCTCCGGTAAAGTCGTGGCGAGTTTCACTTGGCGTGCTTCACTTGGGCATGAGACGGTTTTTTGCCGCCGCTGACTTCCCCGCGGAACGGGGCGAATTCTTCTTCTTCACGGGCGTCGGCGATGAGGTGGACCATCTCGATGCCCGCGCGTTCGATGCGATGAACCAGTCGATTCGCCCGGCCCAGAAAATACAGGTAAAACAAATACATGGGCACGGCCACGGTGAGTCCCAGCACCGAGGTGATGAGAGCCGTGAAGACGCCCGCGGAAAGTTCTGCCGGTCCGCTCAAGCCGCCTTGTTCGCTGACTTTCTGGAAGGTTTCCAACATGCCGAGTAAGGTGCCGAGCATCCCGACCAATGGGGCCAGCAGGGCGGTGCCTAGGATGACACGGATATTTTTTTCGATACGCGGCACTTCGAGTTGGCCGGCCTCTTGGACGACGTCGCGGAGGTCGGCGCGGGGCAGGTAGTAGCGGAGCAGGGCCGAGTGGGCGACGCGAGCGACGGGGCCGGGTGCGCGGGCTGCCTCATGAAGGGCCTCGGCAAACGAGCGTCGCCGGACATGGTGGGCAAGGCCAACGAGCAGATCGCTGACATTGATGCGGGCCCTGTGGAAAAAGAACAAGCGTTCCACCACGCTCACAGAGCCGATAAACGCGAGTCCGAGCAAGACCCAGACCAGCGGGCCACCGCGTTCAACCAACCCGGATGGTTCTATCAATGCCACAATCATCTGGCGGCAAACTACGTCAGGCTGCCGTTCGTTGGCCAGCACCAAAAGCCCAGCGAAAATCGAATCGAGCGGTTTGAGAAGGTGGCTCATGAGACTGCGGAAGCATCGGTTGGTGCCAGATGTCGGCGGGTTAGCGCGCCATGGCACCAACAATTGGCAGGCTTCAAGCTTGCTCCCGGGCCCGGCATTTTCCATGGTCGCCGCATGCTTTACGCCGCTGCCACCCTCAAGAAACTCCTCCTCGCCAAATCCGTCCGCACAGGGACTTTCACCCTTGCCTCAGGCCAGCAAAGCGACCTCTACATTGATTGCCGTGTCACGGCGCTCGATCCGTTTGGGGCCAAGCTCATCGGCGACCTCGGGTGGCACGCCGTGCGTTCAAAAATTCATTCGGAGCATCTCAAGATTGACGCTATCGGTGGCATGACCCTAGGAGCTGACCCGATTTCACTGGCAGTGGGGATGACCTCCGCCATGCAGCATCCGGCCGAAGCGCTGCAAGTCTTTACGGTGCGCAAGGAACCCAAAGGCCACGGCGCCGGTAAACAAATTGAAGGGAATTTCAGCGCGGGCGACAACGTGATCGTCGTCGATGACGTCATCACCACTGGTGGCTCCACCCTGAAAGCCATCGACGCCATCGAACGCGCCGGGGGCAAAATCGCTTTTTGCTTGGTGCTCGTGGATCGCGAGGAAGGCGGGCGCCAGGCCATCGAAGCGCGTGGTATTCACGTGCTGTCGCTCTTTACCCGCAGTTCCCTCTTGGGTGGGTGAGCATTACGCGGTGACGGCACCGCGGTCGTCGTTGAGGCCGGATTTTTCGAGGAAGTAATCGTAGCCGCCGGTGTAGCGGGTGACGATGCCATCGTTGATGTGGAGGGTGGTTTCGGCCAAGGTGCGGATAAAGTGAACGTCGTGGGAGATGAACACGAGCGTGCCTTCGTAATTCTTGAGCGCGTTGACCAGCGAGTCGATGGAGAGGATGTCGAGGTGGGTCGTCGGCTCGTCCATGAGCAGGAGGTTGGGCGGATCAACGAGAAATTTGACCAGGTTGAGGCGAGATTTTTCGCCACCGGAAAGCACGCCGCAGCGTTTTTCCACGTCGGTTCGACGAAAGAGGAAGGTGCCTAGGATAGAACGCGCGTCCTCATCACGCAGGGTGGTGCAGGCACCGAGGACTTCCTCGAGCACGGTGTTGTTTTCGTTGAGCGACTCGATGCGGTGCTGCGAATAATAACCCAGCTTGGTCGCGTAGCCCGGGGCCCGCTGGCCACCGTCGATGGGCAAGATGCCGGCGAGGATCTTGAGTAGGGTGGACTTGCCGGACCCGTTGGGACCGACGAGCACGATGCGATCACCCCTATCGATGGTGAGATCGAGATTTTGGTAGATGCGTTTTTCGCCGTAGGACTGGCCAACCTTGATGAGCTCCATGACCTTCTGGTTCGAACGCGGTGGCTGGGGGAAACTGAACTTGAATGGCTTACGCGGCGCGCGCGGCTTCTCGATGCGCTCAAGCTTTTCGAGCTGCTTGATGCGCGATTGGACTTGGGACGCCTTCGACGACACCTGCCGGAAGCGGTCAATGAAATCCTGGGTGTGTTCGATTTCCTTGTTTTGATTGCGATAGGCTTGAACCTGTTGGTCGTAGCGTTTTTCGCGCTGGTTGAGGAAGGCCGTATAATTGCCCGTGTAAGAAATCAGTTGGGCCGCGTCCGGATCGATCTCCACCACGCTCTCAATGATGGTGTCCATGAAATCCCGGTCGTGGGAAATCATCAAAATCGCCCCCGAATAATTGAGCAAATACCGCTGCAGCCAGAGCAGCGAGAGCAGGTCAAGGTGATTGGTCGGCTCGTCGAGCATGAGCAGATCCGGCTCCATGACCAGAAGCTGGGCGAGGTGGGCGCGCATCACCCAGCCGCCCGAGTATTGGCACGCCGGTTGGTGGAAGTCCGTTTGTTTGAAGCCTAGCCCGTTGAGGATTTTTTTGGCTTTGGGTTCGAGTTGATACCCGTTGAGGTGGTTGAAATGGTCTTGGGCCTTGGCGAAATCTGGGTGGGAGAGGTCACCGGTGGCTTCGTGTTCACGCATCGTGCGCAGGATCCCTATCATTTCCGGGGTAATGCCCATGGCGATTTCGATGATCGTTTCGTCGGTGGGTGCCCCAGCTTCTTGCGGCAGGTAACCCGTGATGGCGTAATCGTCGCGCTCGATGCGCCCCTCGTCAGGGCTGTCCTCGCCGAGGATCATGCGAAACAGGGTGGACTTGCCGGCACCGTTAGGACCGACGAGCGCGACGCGTTCTCCCCAGTTGATAGACATTTCCGCTTCGCGGAGCAGGGTGCGGCCGCCGAGGATCTTGGTAAGCTTGTGAATCGTGAGCACACGGCGGGTGTAGTGGACGAGTGGCCCGCGGGCAAGAAATTCGCAAAGCGGGTAGAAATGCCGCGTCGCTGCCACTATTGGTCTTGACGTCGCGCGTGGGGGTCGAACTAATTCGCCACGTTCTTTATACCTGTATGCGATTTCCCATCTCTCTGCCCCCCCTGATGCCACGTGGCTCGGGTCATTTTCTCGCTTTATCCACTCTGGCCGCGCTTTCCTTCACTGGCAGTCTGATCGCACAAGACTTCGAGGGCAAAACCATTGCCGAGGTGGCCGTGCGCTACACAGGTGCCAAAACGGTGGACGAAGATCGCCTGCGCAACTTGATGACGTCCAAGGCTGGCGCTCCCTATCATTCGGAGAGCTTGGACAACGACATCAAGTCGCTTTACGAGTCGGGCATGGTCGAGGATATTCGGTTCCTAGCAGAAGCCGTGGGCGACAAAGTGAAATTGGTGGCGGAAGTGACCACGCGTCCCGCATTGGGCGGAGTCGGGTTTGTCGGTAACACGAAGTTCTCCGAACAAAAACTCGCCAAGGAATCGAAAATGAAAACCGGCGGGGTGCTCAGCGACGAGCAGATCCTCGAAGCTCAGCGGAACATTGAAAAATACTATCAGGGGTATGGTTATCCTGACGTGACCGTCACCCACCGCACTCAAGCTACCGGCCGCGCCGGCTTGGCTGACTTGATTTTTGTCATCGACGAAGGCCAGAA
>JBDLWH010000191.1:0-12166 GCA_039804325.1 Verrucomicrobiota bacterium | reverse complement strand
TACCATGCACTCCTTGTTTTCTAACGAATCCCAACCGTATGCGACAGCCGAGTATTCGATTTTCATTGCCGAGATTGCCTCCACATTCAACGAGAACTTGCTACTTAACGAGTCATTGCGCACGAGCACGGATGACGCGGAGAAGCTTATGTTGCTAGAAAGTTATCTCGACCGGGTGCGAGGCACGGTTTATGCGCAGACGATGCATGCAGACTTTGAATTGACGATTCACGAGCACGTTGAGCAAGGGTTGCCGCTCACCGCCCCATGGCTGAAAGCCACGTGGCTGGAAAAATTCAATGATTACATGGGCACGTCTCAAGGGGTGATGACGGAGGACAAAACGATGTCGATTCAGTGGGCTGCCATTCCGCATTTTTTCCGTCCCTACTATATGTTTCAATATGTGACGGGCATGGTAGCGTCCTCGGCATTAGCGGAGGTCGTCACCCATGGTGGGGAGGCCGAAGCCAAGAGCTATCAAACGCTCTTACGCGCCGGCGGCAGCAAGTACGCCCTAGACATCCTGCGCGATGCTGGCGTGGACATGGCAAAGCCCGAGCCCATCGAGGCGGCGATACGCCGGTTTGACCAGCTCGTCACCGAAATGGAAACCCTTTATGCCCGTTTGCCTAAAGATGCGCGCTGAAGATAGCGCGATTTAAAATTAGTCGTTGCGTAAAGCGGCGGACTGGGCTTGGCTCTGCGCGCTGTCAGGGGCCGTAGAGGTTCGGCAGACGAACCCCGCCAGGCCTTGATTGGAGCAACGGTAGTTTGTCCGAACTTGCTGCGGATTCCCTGGCAGCATTCGCTTTTTAAAGCGCGAGGGACTCGGCGATCTTTCGGAGGATTTCATCGCGTCCGGCTCGGGTTTTGGTAGAACCAGTTAGCACATCGGCAGCCATCGAGAGGTGAGGGGTCAGGCATTGTTGGAACAAATCAATGTTCGTTTGTGTTTTGATGGGCGATTGCTTGTCCACCTTGGTAAACACCAGCGAAAATGCCACGCCCGTACTCGCGAGCCACGTCGTGAAATCCACATCGATGCGTTGCGGGGTGAGCCGCGAATCAATGAGCACGAATACGCGCCTCAGCATCGGCCGCTGCTCGAGGTAATCACCCACACATTCATTAAAATCAAATTTTTCGGTCTTGGCCGCTCTGGCGTAGCCATACCCGGGAAGGTCCACCAAGCACCACCGCTCGTTCATGAGAAAAAAATTGAGCAGGCGGGTTTTGCCTGGGGTGGCAGACACTTTAGCGAGCCCAGTCTTGTTAGACAGCATATTGATCATTGAGGATTTTCCGACATTGGATCTACCGATGAAAGCGAACTCGGGCCGGTCCCAGACGGGACAATCTGGCAGAGCGCGGGCGCTGGTGATGAATTCGGCAGACTTGATTTGCATGGGTTCAAGGATTAGGGGCAACAGGCATTGCGGCAATCCCCGATTTTGCCGCCATCGGTCATTCGATGCGCCTCGCTCACGGGAATCTGTGAGGTCACAGCCAAAATTGATGAACGAGTCGTCAAAGGTACCCAAGAAATAGCAAAACCGTCGGCGTTTGCATGAGTGGCGTTGACGTTCGCCCTTGCGCGGAGCCGGGCAAAGCGCTTTGTTCGCCCCGGCACATGGCTGGATTTGACACGATACGCATGCAGTTGGCTCCCCTCGCTCGGCTTTCACCGGTCCTGGTCCTTTGGTCGTGTGTCCCGCCAAAAGCCATCGTGGTTGCAAAGCCATCACCGCCAAACGCCCCCCAAGCGGTTGCGGATTCCGCAGTGGCCGAGTTGAAAGTCCCGACCACGCCGGATGACGGGATACGGTTGCCAGACATGCTAGGGATGCCTGGCGACGGCGAGTTTCGAGCACCCCCCGCCAAGGGGCGCACGGACTCGGGCGCGGTCATTTCGCGGCCGCCGACGGATCCTCCGTCACGACCCAAGGCCAAGGCACCAGAAAACCATGAGTGAGCGGGCTCGTTCGCCTCTTATCGGTGGTTGAACCGTGACATCTCGCGCTGCGCTTCTCGCAATTCAACCTGCTTTTTCAAGTCCTGGCGTTGGTCCGAGTGGGTTTTCCCCTTGCCCACGCCGATTTCGATTTTGACGCGACGGTTGACCCAATACATGCGCAGCAGCGGCAGTGAGCACCCTTTGATGGCTGTGGCCGACGCGAGCTTGAGGATTTCGCGTTTGTGGAGCAGCAGGCGGCGTGGGCGTTTGGGCGCATGGTTGCACCATTCGCCGGCCGTTTGCCACGGCTGAATGTCACACCCGTAAAGCATCACTTGGTTGCCTTCCACCCGCGCGAAGGCGTCGGACACGTTGACCTTGCCGGCGCGGATCGATTTGACCTCCGTGCCTTTCAACTCCATCCCAGCCTCGAATTTCTCGAGGATGTGAAAATCGCGGCCGGCTTTCCGGTTGGTGGCGATTTCAGCCTTCATGGCGTCGCTGGGCGTGTGAGTGTGCGACGAAGGTTAGGCTTCGGTCGGTTCGGCGACTTTGAGTCTGATTTTCCCTTCGATGAGCTCGGTCAGGGCGATGTCGGCGATGCCCATACTCGGGCGCACCGGAATCAAGGGCGCGCGGCCGCTGTTCAATTGTTTGACGCGTTGGGAAATCAGATTAACCAAAACCAGCGGATCGCTGACAATTTCGGAGGCCTTTTCTAGAAGATAGCTTTTCATAGGGGAACCGGGAATTCGTGAAACCGGCAGCCCATGCTCGAACGCGATAACGTTTGTGGGAAGCATGGGCGGATCGATTTCACTCAAATCTATGTGGTGAGACAGCAGTCCGGGGTGTCACCCGGGCGGGTGGTCAAAGCAAAAAATCGACGTCTTGACAAGCCTTATCTGGGAAATGAAGGAAAAAAGTGGGGTTTTCGGTGGGTGTTAGTTTGGCATGAGATCGATGCCTAAGCGGCGCAGTGCCCAGACGGTGGTAGCGAACAAGCCGATGGTGATGAGGGCGTTGAGGCCAAGAGCCGACCAAAACCCCCACCCGTGACGCAGCAGCCAAGGGAAAATGAGAAACAGTGGCAACGTAGGCAGCACAAACCAAAACGTGCTTTCCGCGTGATTCGCCAATCGCTCGGGTGATTGGCCCGCTTGGTGCATCCAAATCATGGCGATCAGCGAGGTAAGGGGCAGGGCAATGATCAGGGCTGAGAGTCGGTCGTTCACCAGTTGAATCTTGGTGGCGAGCACGATGATGACCGCGCTGATGATAAACTTGGTGAGATCCAAGGGTGTGACGGTGAAAATTTTCTCCCATGGAAGGCGGGTCATCATAATGGACGCTTGCGGTGACCTCCAAGGTATCTCTAACCTAGATGCATGCAAGTCCTCTATGTCGTCGGGCTGGGAATGATGCTGCTAGCCGCTAGCGCCGTCGCCCAATCTCAAACATCATCAACTGACAAACTCACTGGTTCTCAAAAGGCGGCCATCGGTCGGCAAATCTGGCACAACGAATGTGCGGGAAAAATCGATGGTCTAACAACGTGGAATGCAGGCGAAGAATTTCCGTCGCTGGGAATAGGTCATTTTATTTGGTATCCAGCGGGTTTCAACGGTCGCTTTGAGGAAAGTTGGCCGCTCTTTGTGGCATTTGCGCAACAGCGGGGGGCCAAACTGCCACCCGTAGCGCTCAATCGACACTCCCCGTGGACGTCAAAACATGAATTCCAAATCGATTTCACCGGCGCGCGCCTCACGGCCCTGCGCGCATGGCTGGCCAAAAATGTCGCCTTGCAAACCGATTTTATCATCGCTCGATCGAGGGCGGCACTTCCTAAAATTCTAGCGGCGGCACCGGCAGCGGAAAGGGCGCGCATTGAGGCGAACTACCGCAAAGTGGCCACCACGCCGCAGGGGACGTATGCGTTGATCGATTACGTGAATTTCAAGGGTGATGGTACCAAGGCAAGCGAAACCTACAAAGGCCAGGGGTGGGGATTGTTACAAGTGTTAGGCGACATGAGAGACGGCTTGACCGGCGCGGCGGCGGCGAAGGAATTTGCGGCCTCTGCGACGCGGGTGCTCTCAAGACGTATCGCCAATTCCCCGCCTGAGCGCGGCGAAAGACGCTGGGACCAAGGATGGCAAAACCGCTGCGCCACTTACGCCAAACCTCTCTGATCCCTAACTCAAGCGTGACGGCGCGGCTCATGTGCCCCTCATGTGCCCGGAGGCGTTGATGAAGCCTACCTATCATTTCGCGCGCGTCCTCGCCCCGTCGGCACGGAAGGTTTGCCATGGGCCGGGATGTTTGCAGAATCTCACCCATGCATCCGCCGCTGCCTAACCCGTTATATCATCATTGGCTCGCTGTGGCGGCAGCGCGTGGCGCGGACCTAGCAGTCTGCGAGCTGGCTAGCGGCCGCGAATGGTCGTTTGCCCAACTTCGTGATTTGGCGGCCCAAGCACCACCATGCCCGCTGGTGCTCCACACGTCCGCACGCGGAATGGGGTTGTTGTTAGATGTTCTGCGCGCATGGCGTGATGGCGCGGTGTTAGTTCCCGATGATGGCTCTGGTTTGTCACTCCCACCGATAGCAGGTCACACGGGCGGGTTTTGCCATTTGAAGGTGACATCTGGCTCCACAGGTCGGCCGCGTCATGTCATGTTTCGCCCTGAGCAACTTGCGGCCGATGCGGCGCAGATTATGGCCACCATGGGCTTGCGCAGCGATTGGCCCAATTTAGGGGTGCTGTCCATGGCGCATTCCTATGGGTTTTCCAATTTGGTGCTCCCCTTGTTACTCCATGGCATCCCTCTATGGTTGTTAGACAGCCCGCTCCCCGAAACTCTGCGTCGTGCATTGCGCGCTAACAGGCCGTTTACCTTGCCTGCCGTCCCGGCTATGTGGCAAGCGTGGGAGAGAGTGGGTGTGGATTTTACGCACGTTAGATTGGCCATATCCGCTGGCGCACCATTACCCGTGGCCCTCGAATCGGCTGCGTTTGTGCGCACCGGCTTGAAAATCCACAATTTTTATGGCAGCAGCGAGTGTGGTGGGATTGCGTATGACCGGTCGGATAGGCCGCGCGAGCAGGCCACGCTGATAGGAACGCCGATGATTGGGGTGAGCGTGACGATAGACCCGGTTTCAGGGTGTCTGAAAATCATCTCTCCAGCGGTGGCTGATGGGTATTGGCCCACGGACCAAGTGACTCCGCACGACCCCGGCAACGGCGCTTGGTTGTCGCAGGATCTTGCGCGTATCGACGAAGTGGGGGTGGTTTATATGTTAGGACGCACGGGCGACTTCATCAGCGTTGCCGGCCATAAGATTTCTCCCGAGGTGATAGAAGACGTGCTGCTTCGCGTGGCCGGTGTGCTCGGGTGCGTGGTGTTCGGCGTGCCCAGCCCCAATGCCGTGCGCATCGAGGATCTGGTCGCCTGCGTGAAACTTGAATCGGGCACCGATCTGACCGCTCTGAAATCCGCCCTAACTGGCTTGCCCTCGACCTATCTGCCCCGTTACTGGTGGCAATGCGACACGTTACAAGCGGACGGCAGGGGCAAGGTTTCCCGCCGCCGGTGGCGCCAAGAATGGCTGGCAGAACATGGCACGATTGAAATATGAGTGACGATTTAACACATCCTTGGGCGGCGGAACTAGCGCGGCGCGTTTGCCGCTACACCGTGTTCAAGATCGTCGGCATCTGCGCCTTCACCTCAGTCTTTTTTATCGGCTATTTCTACTTGTTACGTCATCCGGTCTTTCCGGTGACCCTCATGCCTCTGACCGCGCTTGACCGCATGCTTCCCTTTCAGCCACACGCGCTGGTGGCCTACGTCTCGTTGTGGATTTATATCGGTTGCGCGCCAGGTCTGTTAGTGAGCCTGCGTGAGCTTTTGGATTACACCCTGTGGATGGCCGCGCTGTGTTTGGCCGGGCTGGGTTGTTTTTACCTTTGGCCTACGGCGGTGCCATCATTTTCGTTAGATGGGTGTGGCCACGCGGGAGTTGCGTTGCTAGAAGGGGTGGATGCGCCGGGTAATGCCTGTCCATCGCTGCATGTGGCCACGGCGATGTTCACGGCGATCTGGGTTGACTATGAGTTACGCAGTCTTCAGGTGCCCACCGTCATCCGTGGGCTCAATGGCGGCTGGTTCCTTGCCATCGCCTATTCGACCCTCGCCATCAAACAGCACGTCACATTAGACGTTCTAGCAGGCGCGCTGCTGGGCGGTCTTTTCGCGTTCGCGTCGCTGCGTTGGCGCCAGCGGCAGGTCATCGTCCATCGGCCTTGAGTGGATTGCCACCGTGGATGAGGCGCCAGAGCAGGACGGGCAGGCGGAGCAAAAACCCGCTACACAGGCGGATGTGCATCCATGTGAGCAGCGAGTTATCGCGCAAATATCGAAATTGTGAGACGCCACCTTCTGCGGTTGTTAGGTAGCGCACGGGGGTTGGCAGCACCGCGATGGGCAATCCGGCCCAGGCGAGACGCACCGCCATCTCGGGGTCAAAATCAAAGCGCCTAGCCCAGCCGGTTGAAGCGAAGGCCCGCAAGAGCGGGTCGAGTGGATAGAGGCGCATGCCGAAAAGGGAATCTCCGATGCCCCAGCCGAGGGTTTCTAACGTGGCCAAACTGTTGGAAACCTTGCGTCCTTGAATCCTGAGCGCCGGTGCCTCCGGCCCAAACACCGGCGACCCAAACACCGCCGCTCCGTCATGACTTGCCGCAATTTGGGCAAAGCGCGGGATAAACTCTGCGGGATGTTGGCCATCGGCGTCCATGGTGAGAATATGAGTGAAGCCCTCCGCGTGCGCCCGTTGCGCACCATAAAGCACCGCAGATCCCTTCCCCTCATTGGTTGGCAATTCTAGGATTTTGAGGTGGGACCGGTTAGGTGCCCATGCGCGCAGCGCTTCGGCGCTGCCATCACGGCTACCGTCGATAACCACCCAGACATCCACCCTATATGCAAGGGCCGACTGAACCGTGCGTTTTAACAAATCCGCGCCGCTCTGATAGGATGGAATCAAGACCAAGAGTTTCATGCCAAGCAATGGAGGTAACATGCGCGTAGGCGCTCATTGAAATCCGTGACCGATTCGTCAGTTCCACAGAATAGCGGCTCCCCCACTCGCATGCTGAGATGGGATTTTTTGCGGGGTAAGCACCAGACCGGCCAGCCTTTTGAGAGATAGTCACTGTTCGTTTGCACAAACACCGGAAAAACTGGAACCTGTGAGTGTTTCGCGACCAACGCCATGCTGCCTTGGAGCGGATTCAGCACACCCTGGTGCTTGCGCGTGCGCGTGCCCTCTGGAAAAAATAGCAGCCGCCCGCCAGTGCCGAGCACTTCCACCGCCCGTTTGACCATGCGGATAGCAGGGGCGTTAGGGATGAGTCCGGCAAGCATGGCCCCCCCGAAAAACATGGGATTGCACAGTAAACTGGCCTTGATGATACACGTCATGGGATCGAGCCTGCTAAGCAAAAATACCACATCCCACATCGCCGGGTGATTGGGCGCAACGATATAGCCACCGGCTTGGCCGTGCAGCTTTTCAAACCCGATATACTCACAATCCGCGATGCCAAAACCACGCAAAATACAGACATAAATCGTAAGCGCTTGTTTGAACCAACGCTGGCCAAGCTTCTCTACCTCATGGAGCTGAAACGGTAACAGCAACAACCCCATCACCAGAAAAAAAAGGGCCCCGCATGACCACCAGAGAATGCTCGCAATAGTTACGAGGGTCAGCCGCACCACTCCTAGGTGATCTTGGGTCATGGGCGCGGATACGGGTTGTGGGCCGTGCTTGGAACCGCCCCCTGAAGTCCGGTGCCGAGGCGCTGCATGATTTCCACATACTCCCACATGTTAACCCCCTTGCCGCGCCGCCTCAGTTTGGCTAGCGTTTCTACAAATGCTGGCGGCGGATCACCCACCGCCCAGTTGCTCGCGGTCTGCTGAACCTGCTTGAGGCGGTTGTGAATGATCTCCACGGTGAGCGGTGGCTCCAGATAGAAACAGGGTTCTAACAAGTAATCGCCGGGCACCGCATCCGGGCGGTCGCGGGTTGCTAGCGTCCAGAGTGATGTGCCGGGATAAACCCGCATCCCGATGGTGGCAAAATACAATGCGTTAGGCAGCGCCGCCGCGCGTGCGATGGTTTCCTCCATCGAATCCGGCGTTTCCCCCGGACCCCCGAAAATGATGAAATGCGTGTAGCGAATCTTCAACTCGCTAGCCAACTCGCTGGCCCGCCGGATCTCCTCAAAATCAAAACTTTTGCCATATTGTTTGAGGACGGGATCGGAAAAACTATCCGATCCGAATTCGATATGGGTGAGGCCGGCGCGCTGCATCAACTCGAGGAGTTCGCGTGTGATGCCCTTTCGGGGGCGTAGAAAACAATCCCAGTTGAGCTTCACCCCGGATTTGATGATGGCCTCACAGACATCGATCACATGGCTGTTGCTCGTGTTGAACACCGAATCCACAAAAAACACCTGCCGTGCCCCACCTGCCGCCATGCGCACCATTTCCTGTGCCACATCCTCCCCGGTGCGAAACCGGCTGCGGCTCCCTTCAATGAGCGGATATGTGCAGTAACAACATTTCAGTGGGCAGCCGCGTTGCGTTTGCAAACCCATGGGGGAGCCTTCATTTGCATAAGCTAACAAGCGTGCGGGCTCGTGGTGGGGCACCCCGGAAAACCCGTTGGCCCATGGGTTGCGTGGCACCGTCACGGTGGCTCCTGCGTCATCGCGAAACATCAATCCGCCGATCTCACCTAACGACCCGCTGCCGCCGCGCAAGGTGCCAATCAGCCTGCGTATCGGTGCCTCCCCTTCTCCGATAATTCCGAACTCCACCCCCGACAAGGCATAGATTTCCTCCGGAAAAACAGAAAACCCGCTCCCCCCCAAAATCAGCGGCACCGATGATACGGCTCGCAGCTTTTTCACGCACGCCAACAAATCTTCGGTGAACGACCGCGGGTTGTGGGATTGTGCGTTGTCCACGTTGCGCATCGAGATGCCAATGAAATCTGGCTGAAACCTCATGGCGGTTTGCTCAAGCGATTCCCCCGGCGGCACCATATCCCAAACCTCGGTGTGATGGCCGTCCTCGCGTAGGGCTCCCTCAATATAGGCCAACCCGATCGGATAAACCGGATAGGGTTGATCGTACGTGTTAAAATTAACCAATAGAATGCGAGCGGGCGTGGGAGGTGGTGGTTTCACGAGATCTGTGATTTTTCCGATGAATGAAATCTGCCGCCAAGGCAGAATGCACCGATGGCGGCCCACGCTAACGTGAGGGCGAACCCAGTGAGTGAGAGCGCAATGGCTGAGGCGGGCACTACGCCATACCAGTTAAGTAGCAGCGATTGAAATGCCTGCTCGCGCACGCCGAGCCCGCCGATAGTGATAGGCAAGGAGGCCACGCCGTCGGCAATGGCGATCACCCCGGCAAAGCCCACCACGGGCACCGCTACCCCGAACGCCCGTGCCGCACAGTAATAAATCCCACAAAACGCCAGCCACATCGGCACCGACCGCATCGCAGCAATCAGAAATCCACGCCATGTCGCTCGGTTGACCAGCACGCGCATAATTTCCACATGAAAGCGTTGGCACTTCCAACTCACCACCGTGGTGATAGCCACGATGACGACGACGAGTGCCAGCAGCGGCCATGCGCCGGGAGTGCTCATGATAGGCAGACCGCCGTGAGTGAGCACGGCCAGCGTCACCATGAGAGCCACACAGGGGATGGCGCTGGCATGATCCAAGGCCAACGAGGAAAGCACTCCGCCTTGGCGCCCGCGCAGTTCACTCCCGGCTAATAACATCTTTGCTAGATCTGTCCCTAACGCCCCCACCGAAAAACACCCCGCCGCTGACCCTGCTAGCGTAACACCTAATAGCCTACCCAAGGGGATTTGCATCCCAAGAGCCTCTAAGCACGCTTGCCACCGCCACGCGCTCAGTGCTTGGGCGAGGCCCGCGCAGAGCCAGCCACCTAACAACCATTTGAGATCCATGCGGTGCCACTCGGCACCGAGTTTTCCGACTTCAGGACGAGTGACGATCCATGTGAGCAAGCCAGTGCTCACTAGCAGGCGAAGCAGCCATGTGACCCGGGTTTTAGCGGTCATGGTGACACATCTCAGGCATGGGATGGCGGCGTCAGTTTTTCACGCGAGCGCCCGGATCGCACCTCCGATGGTCGTCACATCGCGTAAAATCTCCTTGGCGGCGTTGCCCTCGGAGATTTTTAAACCGAAGTTTTTTTCTAGCGCAATAACAAGCTGGAGCACATCGACGGAGTCCAGCCCTAAGCCATCAGGGCCGAAGATGGGCGTTTCGTCGCCGATTTCCTCAGGTTGCATCTGCAGCATCAATTCGTCCACCATCACTTTTTTGATTCGGGCATAAAGATCGTCGCTCATGGGATAGGGATACTTGTTAGTGGGCTAGCGCGGGGGGGATAATGGTTTTTTTGCTTTCCAAGGCAATGCTTTCCTTCGCCTAAAAAATCCCCCCGTCGAGTTTGAGCACGGCCCCGGTGGTGTAGGCAGCATCCATCCCGGCCAGATAGACCACCGCAGCGGCCACTTCCTCCGGCTTTCCGAGGCGTCGGGCGGGCACGCGTTTGGCCAATTCGGCCACTTGGGCGGCGTCTTGTCCGAGGGTTTCGGTCATCACATAACCCGGGCAAATCGCATTCACCGTGATGCCGGCGCGCGCCACTTCCTTGGCGAGCGATTGCGTCAGGGCCACTACCCCGGCTTTGGCCGCCGCATAATTGGTTTGTCCGGCAGGAGCGAGCAACGCGCTGAGCGAGGAAATGTTGATGATGCGCCCGTGGCGTTGGGCCATCATCGGGCGGATAACAGCGCGGCACCCAAGAAAAGTCCCCGTGAGATGGGTGGCGAGCACTTCATGCCAATCGTCGATGGGCATGGTGGCTAACAAGGAATCACGGTGTCTGCCAGCATTGTTGACGAGCACATCGAGGCGGCCGGTGTCCGCTAGAATGTGTTGGACCGCGGCACTCCATGATGGGGCATCGGTAACCTCCAGGGTGAGCAGTTCGCAACGCCCGGGATACTCGGCGGCTAACAACTCGGCGTGCGCGCGTGCGGCCCGACACCCCAGATAGACTTTCGTGTGCTCCCAGCGATGCAAAAACATCCGTGCGCAAGCTTGGCCGATGCTGCCATTGGCGCCGCTAATCAATACCGTGCTGGTGGGTGGGGATGCCATCATGGAGAATCTCGCGTTTTAACGACTCGCGGGCTGCGGAACCACCGCGCGGTCCGCCTCGGTCATGCGCTTTGGTTCGTTAAAGTCCATGGTTTGGCTGCCCCCATCGCCTTGTTCGATATGCAATTGGACCAGCCGCACGTCGCTGGTGTTGAAGGTGAGATCGATTTGTTTCAAATACTGGCGGACTTGTTTCGATTTCGGTTCGAGGCTCACGCGGGCCAACGACCGTTTGTCCGTCGCCGCAGTGGTGATGAGAAAATCTTTGATCAGACCCGACTCGGTGAGATTCTGCCCACCCAGGAAATCCATCCACAATCGCATGCTGCGGTTCTTGGGATTGTGTTGCCGCCACTGGTTTTCCGTGGCTTCCCAGCTTTGCAGCGTCACTCCGTCATACACCAGCACCGAGGTGGCCGGCTTGCCAGTCTCCCAGCGAAAGCGACCATTGGCATAGTTCCAAAACCGCCCGCTCGCTTTGATGGGCACCTTCAGCGCGGCCATGGTTTTGGTGAGGTTGAACTCCACGCGCATGTCTGGCGCGGTCTTTTGGGCCGTGATCCAATGGCGGAAAACCCCTGGAAACCCATCAGGGGTCGCATCCGCCCAGGCCCCCATCTGGACGCCTAGGAACACGATCAATGTGAGTAGCAGTCTGTTCATCAACACCGTGCGGGACTTAATGCCACCTTCCCACCATGGCAAGCCGAATCCTGTCCGATGATCATGCGATCTCGTGACTTTCGAGTCTAACCGGGACGCGCTCTTGACAAAGGCCAACCGACGCAATAACAATGCTTCTGATATTTCCTCCATCGGATACACCGTGAACGAAATCGGCCAAAGAACTCATGCCACCCGCACCGGCGCTGCCACGAACAGCACCGACTGGGGCTATGACAGCCTTGGC
>JBDLWH010000190.1:0-4787 GCA_039804325.1 Verrucomicrobiota bacterium | reverse complement strand
ATCCGATTGCGCCGTCATCGGTTTTCACTCCGCTGGCGCGCGAGGATTATTTCATGGCCAAAGCCTTTGATAACCGCGTCGGCATGGCGGGAGTCATTCAGGCCGGGCAAATCCTTGCCCATTCCAAGCACCCCAACCGCCTCATTCTTTGCGGCACCGTTCAGGAGGAAGTTGGCCTGCGTGGTGCCAAAACCGCAGCGGCGTTTGCCCTGCCCGATGTGGCCATTATCCTGGAATGTCCGCCAGCGGATGATTCACCCGGGGGGGCGCGCACCGGTGGCCAGGGGAGGTTGGGCGGCGGGGTGCAAATTCGGATGTTCGATCCCACGGCCATCGCGAACCCTCGATTGGCCCGCTTGGCCATCGATGTGGCCGAGGCGGAAGGCATTGGTTATCAGGTGGCTGTGCGTCGATCCGGCGGCACGGATGCGGGCTCGATTCATCTCGCCCACCATGGCGTGCCGAGCATAGTGCTGGGCGTCCCGGCACGTTACATCCACTCGCACAACGCCATCATCGACATCAACGACCACCTCCAAATGCTCGCTCTGGTCATCGCGCTGGTTCGATCACTCGACACCGAGAATGTCTCCGCTCTCACCGCCTACCTTTGATGGTGGCCACGCGCGGTCAGCGTGAGCGTCGGGCTTTTTTGGGTTCAAAGGAAATTGACGTGAGATCGAAGGCCTCGGGGTCGTAGCCGGGGCGCCACCATTCGATATCGCCGTGGAGGGCTTGCATGTATTGGAATGTGCCGCCGCAGTCTTCTTGGGGGCAGGCGCGTGCGCCACCTAACATGAGCGGCCCGCCCGGCTCGCCCGCCACGCGTTTTTCAAAGACAATTTCGTGGACCCATTCGTCGGCGAAGTCGTAGCGGTAGAGGATGCGGATGGGCAGACGGCGGCGGCCAATGAAGGCGTCGAGGGTGAGCAGCGCCTCATCTTGGAATTCGCCTGCGGTTTGGTCCTCCAAGCCGATGGGTCCGATGACATCGACGAGGCGTTTGCCTTTGCCGTGGCGGAATTCGTGAGGATGTTTGTTATCCCAGCCCATGGCTGCCTGGATGGCATCGCTCAAGGCAATAAACGTCACGTCCGGGGCAATCGAGAAGCGCCGCCAGATTTGCGGTTGGATTCCATACAAAAACACCTTCACCTCCACTCGATTGGTCGCGCTCGTTTTGGCCATGCCAGAAGCTTGTGACGAATGGCGCGGGAAAAATCAAACTGGAAATGAGGGGGGGGTGGCTAGCTGAGGTCAGGCGTCTGATGCAAAAGGGGAAAATAGAACCACGGATGAACGCAGATGAACGCAGATCATAAGAAATTTGTGGCTATTTCTCCCCTCATCTACCGAGTGATCCGTCCGATCTATGCAAGCTCTTGAAAATCAGTGTTGCTCCGCGATCATCTGTGGTGCCAATTCTCTTTCTAGTCTAACAACGCGCGAACCATGGCGGGGTCGAGGGTCGCGGCGAGGTCGGCGTCGGCGAGCAGGCCGTTGGCGAGTTTGCCCTTATCCTGTTGGAGTTGGTGGATGCGTTCTTCGACGGTGTTCTGGCAGAGGAGTTTGTGAACGAAGACCGGTTTATCCTGGCCGATGCGGTAGGCGCGATCGGTTGCTTGGGCCTCGGCGGCGGGGTTCCACCACGGGTCATAGTGGATCACGGTGTCTGCCGCCGTCAGATTCAGGCCGGTGCCCCCGGCTTTAAGCGAAATCAAAAAGAGCGGGATTTTGCCGGTTTGGAAATCGGTGACGAGTCGGCCGCGATCTTTGGAGGCACCGGTGAGTTTGAGATACGGGATGTTTTGGCGGGCGAGGTGCGCCTCGATCAGCCCGAGCATCGAGGTGAATTGCGAGAAGAGCAAAATCCGGCGGCCTTCCTCGATGAGCACGGCGAGTAACTCGGTGAGAAAATCGAGTTTGGCGGATTCGTGTACCATGTTGGAAAACTCGGCGGGGAGCAACCGTGGGTCGCAGCAAATTTGCCGGAGCTTGAGCAGGGCGTCCAAGAAGAGGATTTGGCACTGGCCACCGGTGCGAGCGGCGAGGGCGTCGCGGACGCGATGGTTCATGGTGGCGCGCACGGTTTCGTAGAGATCCTTTTGAGAGGTGTGCAACTCGATGAGGTGGACGAGATGGGTTTTGGGTGGGAGTTCCTTGGCCACTTGGTCTTTGGTGCGGCGAAGAATGAGCGGGGCCACGCGACGTTTGAGTGCCTCGTTGCGATCGATATTGCCGTCCTTCTCGATGGGTTTTCGGAAGTGCGCGTTGAATACTGGCTCGCTGCCGAGGAACCCGGGGATGAGGAACTTCATGAGGCTCCAGAGTTCTCCGAGGTGGTTTTCAACCGGCGTGCCTGATAGGCAGAGCCGCTGCCGGGCATCCAGCGTACACGCCGCCTGAGCCACCATGGAATGCGGGTTTTTGATGTTTTGGGCCTCGTCGAGCACGACCATCTGATACGGGAATGCGCGGAGCGCCTCGATGTCGCGGTGGAGGAGCGCATAGGATGTGAGCACGACGTCGGCGTCGGGGATGGAGCGGTGGAGTTTGACGCGCGACGGGCCGTTGAGGACGAGGACGCGCAGGTCTGGAGTGAATCTGAGCGCCTCGGCGTGCCAGTTCGGGACCACCGAGGTGGGGGCGACGACTAGGACGGGCAGCGAGTGGGCATGGCCGTTGCATTTTTCGGCAAGAATGTGGGTGAGGGTTTGCAAGGTTTTACCCAAGCCCATGTCATCGGCCAGGATGCCATGCAGCCCGTGACGAGCGAGAAACTGCATCCAACGAAAACCTTCGAGCTGGTAATCGCGCAAAGTGGCCCGCACGCCCACCGGGGGAGCCACCGGGGCGATGCCCGAAAAGTCATTCAACGTGGTGGCGAGTTCGGTCAGGTCGGGTGGCGACACGATGGTCATGTCCTGTAATCCGGCGAGCGATGCGGCGTCGAGTCTGTGGACGCGCACCTTGTCGGGGAACCTAGGGTCCATGAGTGACGCGAGGTGCTGGAGGATGCGGCGAACCCGGGCGATGGGCAGGCGCAGCGCGTCGCCGCCAGGTAGGGGCGCATAAACAAAGCCGCTGTCGAGGCGTTCGAGGGTTTCTTCGAGGAAATCGTTTTCCAACAATCCGGCGAGGACAGGCAGGAGGTCGTAGCGAGTTCCGGCGACATCGAAGCCTACCGAGAGGCTGAACCATCCGGCGTGGCCGGAAGTGAGATTGGCGTCCCAAAGTGAGGGATCGGCATCGAAGACGCGGTGGCCGACGTTATCATCGACGGTGACGCGCCAACCGCATGCTTCGAGGCGCGCGATGTGTTCGCCGCGGAACTGGTGCCAGAAGGCATCGACGGGCACGCGGCCGGGATCGGGGAACCAGAGGTCGCGCGCCGGAGCGTCGCGTCGGGTATCGCGGGATTTGAGGTTGATGAGAAAACGCCAGGCCGAATTCGATTGGAGCGACGAGAGTCCGGTATCGGCGAGTTGGCGGGCGGCGGAATTTTCGGCGGCGGGTTGGTGTTGGAGGATGGCGGGGCGCCCGTCGGGCAGGGTCACGCGGGTTGTCCACTCGGGCATGGCGGCGCGCAGCGGGCCGCCATGGTTGTCGTAGGTCACGGTGGCTTCGGCCGAGATCCACACATCGGGCTCGGCTTGGCCGAGCGACTGAAGCAACAATTTGGACCGTCGATCAAGGGGGTTGCGTGTGACGTGCAGATGAAAGGTGGGCGCTGGGGAAATCACCGGCAGGTTGGTTGGCACCGGCGTGGACCGCGGCTGCGGGAGAGCTGCGGCGACGGCTGAGGCAATGCTCTGGCCCTGCCACCGTGTGAGGTCGCGCTCGTTTTCAGCCCGCAGCAACAAGGCCGCCGCATGGTGGCAATACTCGCCCAACTCGCACGTACACGACGATTCAAACTCCCACGAGCCGTCGGGTGCCTGCCAGCAGTTCACTTCGGTTTGCTCACCGGCTACCGTGGCGACCAGTGCCAGGCCGTCAGGGGCCGATTGATCGAGGTGCGGGGCCTTGACCTTGGCGAGCAAGCGGCGCGCGGCGGCGAGCACCTCGTCGTCAAAGCGGTTTTTCCACGATGAGTTGCGGAAAAACAGGGCTAGTTTGGGATCAGCAGGCACGGGGTGGTGGATTCACGAAGCGCCCACGGGCGGCTCTCAATGCTCCCGCATCGCGTGTGCGCTGGTCCCTGGTCTTTGATGCCTCGCGCACCAACCCATGTGCCGCGTCCAGCCAAGTGTCGATGCGAGAGGATGGCGGCGCAGGCGGCTAGGCCGGGTTATTTTTTTTCCGCATGAAGGGTGGGAGGTCGAGGTCCGCCCCGTCAAAGTCATTTGGGTTTTCGTCTTCAAAGCGACCACGCGAGTTGCCGCTGACGGGAAGTTCGCTTGCTGGGGTGGCGGATTTGCTATCGGGGTCGAGAGGGGGGAGCTCCGATTCCGCGGTGGGCATGGCATCATCTGACTCGCTGGTTTCCAGATCAAAAGCGTGGGGTTTCGACCCTTGAGTCGGCGACCATGGAGTCACTCCTTGCGGGCGCCTTTTTGGGATGGCAGGGACGCCTGAGACGTCACCACCGAGGATGGGAGCGGTGTCGCTGGGTTCTTGCCACTCCGGCATGTCCGGCACGTCGAGGTCAGGATTCTTCTCGGCTTTGGGTTCTACGATGGTGAACGTGGCGATCTCCACGGCGCGACGTGCCCCGTCTGCAACTGGCTCGACCGATGGCGCGGGCTCTGCGGTTGGTGCCGGGGGCTCACTTGGCAGTGTTGGTT
>JBDLWH010000189.1:0-2634 GCA_039804325.1 Verrucomicrobiota bacterium | reverse complement strand
CAAGCGGCCACTGAGCCATCGGTTTTCAAGGCCACGCTATGTTCGTATCCACCGGCTACAGCAATTGTTGAGCTGCTCAAGGAGGCGGGGACCATCGATTGGCCATACTCGGGTTCGACACCGGTATTCGTTTTCCCTGCGCCCCAAGCGACCACGGAACCCGGCACGGCATGAACCGTCAGAGAAGCCAAACCTAAGATGGAAAAAGCAAATGCCGAGTAAAGAACCCTATTGATTGTTTTCATGCGATTGTTCCTGTAATGAAACGCGACGATAAGTCGCTGGGCGAAATTTCCATACCCCAGCAATTTTGCAATCTTTTTTCCATCCAATTTCCGAGCCTGTAGGTCGTGGCCGATGTGACGGGCGGGAAAACCCTAAAAAACGCGCATATCGTTCGGGCGGCTGGGCGGGGCGTCAATCGGGTGAGGCAGCGCACCTGTGCCGGCATCGCCGATGGCGGCTTGGGTGCGGATGGCTCCGGCGATTGCCCGGGCAAGATTTTGGCGGTACGCGGGATCGGCGACCACGCGGCTTTCTGCGGGGTGGCTGAGGTAGCCGCCCTCTAATAACACACAGGGAATTTCCGGATTTCGGGTCAGGCGCAGACGGCGGCGAACGAGGCCGCGGTTGGCGAATTCGTTCGGACTGGTGGCGGTCATTGCGCGTTGGAGGCGAGATGCGAGGCCATAGCTATCGACGCGCCAGAAGTAGGATTCGGGGCCGCGCACGTGGGCTGGGCCACTATTGAAATGCAGGCTGACGAGGATGGCGTCGCTGTGCTGGTTCGCGCGGGCGACGCGCTCGTCGAGATCGACGAACGTATCATCGTCGCGCATCAGGATGGCTCGGAAGTTTCCTCGCAACTCGGAGCGGAGTCGCTTGGCCATGTCGAGGGTGAGATCCTTTTCAAATTGGCCGGTCCATCGCGAGGTGGCTCCGGAATCTTTGCCGCCGTGGCCGGCGTCGATGATGACGGTGGTGAAGCCTTTTGGGCCTGGTCGATGGCCCCAGACGTCATGCCCCGAGGATGATCGGGGGGTGAAAACCGAGCAGGACGTGAGCCCTCCGGCAACCAGAGCGAGGCAGAGAAGCGATTTCAGAATGGAATATCGTCCTCGTCTTGAAACTCTTCGGGTGGTGCCGCTGAGGCACCTTGTGGCGGGCCGGAGCGATATGGCGGGGCGGCAGCGGGCGCTTGATGCGAGGGTGGTGCCTGGCCACCGGATTGGTTTTTACTGCCGAGGAGCTGGAGCGTCTCGCCAACGACTTTGAGTTTGCTGCGTTTTTGGCCAGTGGCCTTGTCGTCCCAGGTGTCGAGGCTCAAGCGTCCTTCGATGTAAACCGGGCTGCCTTTGGTCAGATATTGTTGGGCGATCTCCGCTTGGCGCGACCAGAGAGTGCAATCCACAAACGTGGTTTCCTCCTGCTTTTGCTTTTGCTCGTTATACCAAACCCGGTTGATCGCCAAGCCAAACTCGGCCACGGCCGTGCCTTTGGGCGTATAGCGCAATTCGGGGTCCCGGGTAAGATTCCCGATGAGCATGACTTTGTTCAGATTGGCCATAGCGATGGGTAAACTGGGTGGTTGTTAGTCCGACGACAACGCAAAAAAATGTGAGGTCGGCCCCGAGCGGGGATCAAGCGACGCGGTGGAAGTGTTGGAGGTGGACGTGACCGTTGAGACGGAGGCGTTCCTGGATTTTGGTGACGATGTCGGGGCCCCCTTGGAAAACGAAGTTGACGTAGTGGCCGGCCTCGAGGTGGCGCGAATTGTAAGCAAACTGGCGACGCCCGAGTTGGCTAATTTTATCAAGCTTGGCGCCTTCGGCTTCAAGTTCTTTAGAGATAGCGATGACGAGTTCGTCAACGCTGCCTTCGAGGGATTTGGTGTTAAGGACAATCAGACCTTGGTATTTGCGACTCATCGGGGCGAGGTAGGGGTGGATGGATGCGGGTGTGGTAGCGGTTCGCCGCAGCGGCGATCCCTTGGGAACGCGCAAGCTGCACGGCTTCGAGTGCCGTGGCAAGCGTGTTTTCGAGATGCGGGCGCTCGTCGGGCGAAAATTTTCCTAAGACGTGGCCCGTCATGCCATCGGCTTGGCAGCCGCCGATGCCAATTTTGAGGCGCGGGAAGGCGTCGGTCCCCAGATGGGCGAGGATGGATTTGATGCCATTGTGGCCGCCGGCCGACCCTTTTTCGCGAAAACGCAAGGTTTCAAGCGCCAGTGCGGCGTCGTCGTAAATGACGAGCATGCGCTCCGGTGGCCATTGGTAAAACGCGAGCACTTGTTGCACAGCGCGGCCGCTCAGATTCATGAACGTTTGGGGCTTGAGCAAAAGCGTCCGGCACTCCGGCAGCTTCGCAAGCTGACACTGCCACTTCGGCGACGACTGAAACGCCACGCCATGAGCCGCCGCCAATCGATCCAGCACCATAAACCCGATGTTGTGACGGGTTTCGGCATATTGCCGCCCAGGATTGCCAAGGCCAACGATGAGGGAAAACGGCGTCATGAATTCTTCGTTGCGTGCGGTGTGGTGCCATCATGGCTCAAATCCCCCCAAAAAAATTGCCCGGGGCGCATGAGCGGCCCGGGCAATTAGGGAAAAACCACTAAGCACAAGCGATCA
>JBDLWH010000188.1:0-11740 GCA_039804325.1 Verrucomicrobiota bacterium | reverse complement strand
CTGAGTCGTTCGAAATGTCGTCCCCAAAGGGCTGTTGACAGCGCGGCGACACCAGTGGCAGACTTCGTCCAGTTAAATTCATCACCCACCCAACCATGAAATTCCATCAACTGCTTATTCTGCCCGTCGCCCTCACCGCCCTCGTTAGCTGCACCACCATCAAGACCGAATCTACCAGTTCCGCCAAAATCAAACAAGGCGTGCCTGGCGGCGAGGTTGTTCAAACCACCAAAATCCGGGCCACCGTCACCGGCATCGACGCGGCCAAGCGTAAAATCACTCTGGTCACTCCAGACGGCCAGAAACTCAAGGTCATTGCCGGCCCCGAAGTGGTGAACTTCGCTCAGATCCGCATCGGCGATCAACTCAAGGTGACGCTGACCGAGCAACTCGTCATCCGCATGGCCAAGCCAGGCGAGAAAAATCAGGACGGAGAAGCCGCTTTCATCGGCCTGGCGCCGGTCGGAGCCAAGCCCGGCGCGGTAAGTGCCGGAGTCTATCAGGCTACTGCCACCGTCACGGCCATCGACACGAAGCACCACAAGGCGACGCTCAAGTTTACCGACGGCACATCCAAAAACGTCACCGTCCGCCAGGATGTGGACCTGACGACGCGCAAGGTCGGAGAAAAGGTGGTGATACGCACCACCGAGGTCTTAGCAGTGTTGATTGAAAAACCGTAAGCCACCATGTCAGCGAGCATCCATTTCGACCCCGACAACCAAATCTGCGAACTCCACGTCCGAGGAACCCTCAAGCGCGCTGAGTTCGCGACCTGCGAGAGCGAACTGGCCGATCACATCTCGGCGGGCGCGCATCCCCGCATGCTCGTGATTTTGCAAAACTTCGGTGGCTGGGAACGCGGTGAGGATTGGAGCAACCTCGACTTCATGTTCACTCACGGCGCGAAGATTGCGAAGATCGCCATCGTTGGCGCTGGCACCAAGGAGGCGGAGATAAAGGCTTTCACCGGAGCAGGTCTGCGCCCATCTCCGGTGGCGTTTTTTGCCGCAGAGGAACAGGCACAGGCGCGCGCCTGGCTACTCACGTGAGGCGTCACCGGGGCCATCGCGGGTGGTCACCCACTTGGGAGCGCTGTGGCCATCCTGCGGGACGGGCCATCACGCGCATCCCTTCGCCGGTGCGACTGCTTGCTCGGGGGATGAAATCGGACTCGCTGAAGAAAAAGGCGAGTGTGACAGCCAAATCATGGTTAGAAGCAGCGGAATGTTGGCGCGAGTATTCTCAGCACTCGACCACACTCACGGCTAGGCCGCCGCGCGAGGTTTCTTTGTATTTCGATTTCATATCGCGGCCGGTGTCGCGCATGGTTTGAATCACTTTGTCGAGCGGCACGAAATGCGAGCCATCGCCCGATAGAGCGAGGCGCGCTGCATTGATTGCTTTGACGGCTCCCATGGCATTGCGCTCGATGCATGGGATTTGAACCAAGCCACCGATAGGATCGCAGGTGAGGCCAAGGTTGTGTTCCATGCCGATTTCTGCGGCGTTTTCCACTTGTTTCGGAGAACCACCGAGGAATTCGACGAGGCCAGCGGCGGCCATCGAGCAGGCCACTCCCACTTCGCCCTGGCAGCCAGCCTCGGCACCCGAGATCGAGGCGTTGCGCTTGTAGAGCATGCCGACGGCCGCAGAGGTTAGGAGAAAACGATGCACCCCATCAGGATCGGGCGAGTGACGGAATTTAACCGCGTAATGAAGGACGGCGGGAATGATGCCTGCCGCGCCGTTAGTAGGAGCGGTGACAACACGACCGCCGGCGGCATTTTCTTCGTTAACCGCTAGAGCATAGAGGTTCACCCAATCCAGGATGGTGAGCGGGTCGGTGAGCGCGGTTTCGGCGGCATTGCACAGGTTTTCGTAAATCAACTTTGCCCGGCGTTTGACGTGGAGGCCGCCGGGCAGGGTGCCTTTCTGGCGGCACCCGCGCTTCACGCAGGCTTGCATGGCACTCCAGATCGCATCGAGGCGGGTGCGGGTTTCACCTTCTGGGCGAAATGCCGCCTCGTTAGCTAGCATCAATGAACTAACCGACATTCCGGTAGTTTCGCAGAGTTTCATGAGCTCCACCGCATTGGTGAATGGGTATGGGAGCGGGATATCATCGGCAGCGGGTTGTTTCATCTCTGATTCCGTGGCGATAAAGCCTCCACCTAACGAATAATAGACTTCCTCGAAAACCGGAGCGTCCTCGGCGTCGAGCGCCATGAGATGCATGCCATTGGGATGCATGGGCAAGGGCTTGAGCCGCTTAAAATCCAAATCGCGTTTTTTTTCGAAATGCAAGGATGCGCCCCAGGGCACGCGCAGTTGTTGGGTAAAGCGAATTTCTTCCAACAGCGCGGGAATGGCATTCACATCGACGGTTTCGGGTTCCTCGCCCAGCCACCCTAACATCACCGCGGTATCCGTGCCGTGACCTTTGCCAGTAGCGGCTAGAGAACCATACAAATCACAGCGCAGGCGGGTGACGCGCGCGGTCAAGCCAGCGGTTTCGAGGGACCGGACGAAGCGGCAGGCGGCGCGCATTGGGCCCACGGTGTGGGATGACGACGGGCCGACACCAATGGTGAACAAATCCAAGGCAGAGAGAGACATAAGCAGGGCGCAAATCAAAGGGCGCGACGGACCATGGTGCAAGCAGACACTGCGCTGGGCAATGGCGGGAGATCATTTTCTCCCATCTGGGGTCGCCCACCCGATTCGATGATTCGGGAATATGGGGGTTTCGGAGCAGGCCAATCGATGAAGGCGAGGATGAACGGCAGGACCAAGAACCCTTTGGTTGTGATCGCCGATGACTCTGCTAAGTTGCCGTCCACCGATGCTTGTCACATCCCCCACTGCGCCGCCGGTTTCCACCGGGGTCGTCTTTGAAGCGCGTAAACTGCGAAAAATTTATCACACCGGTGAGGTTGAGGTCGTCGCGTTGGCTGGCGTGGACATCGAGTTGAACGCTGGCGAGCTCGTTTGCCTGTTAGGCGCATCAGGTAGCGGCAAGTCCACCCTGTTGAACATACTGGGCGGGTTAGACGTGCCGACCTCGGGCGAGTTGATCTACAAGGGTTGGCAGCTCGACGGCACGCAGGAAAACTTGCTGACGCTCTTCCGGCGCAACTGTGTGGGGTTCGTCTTCCAATTCTACAATCTCATCCCATCACTCACGGCCCGCGAGAACATCGCGCTGATTACGAACATCTCGCTCAATCCGATGAGCCCCGAAGAAGCGCTCGACATGGTGGGCCTCTCGGCACGCATGGACCATTTTCCGTCGCAACTCTCAGGTGGTGAGCAACAACGGGTGGCCATCGCCCGCGCCATCGCCAAACGCCCCGAAGTGCTCTTGTGCGACGAGCCCACCGGCGCGCTTGACGTCACCACGGGCATCACGGTGCTTGAGGCCGTCGAGCGCATCAACCGCGAACTGGGCACCCTCACCGTGATCATCACCCATAATGCCGTCATGGCAGAAATGGCAGACCGCGTCCTTCATCTATCTGATGGGAAAATCGTCAGCTCGCACCGCAATCGCGCACGTCTAGCGGCCTCACAGTTAAAATGGTGATAGGCGATGGTTGGAAAAACCCCTGGGCGACGGCCCACATTTTTGGCCGCCGTAAAGAATGCGCGATGCGAGATGATAGTGTTAGGGTCAATGGATACGGTGGAGTCGCACCCACGAGAGGGCGGCTTATTCGAGTACTTCGATGGCGGCGCGGTCCTTGATCGCAATCTCCGTCTGGAAATTGCCAAACACACTGCGCAAATCCACCATCCCGTGAAGGCGGACTTTTTTTCCAATGAGGGTCATGAGCTTTTCGGGGGATAGCTCGGCGTCGGAGGATTTGCGTAGCACCACGCCACGCGGGTCGGTTTTTTGGGGTGGTTTGGAAAACAGCAGGGATATCCTTTTTTGATCGCAGGAAACATCTAACAACACGCCTTCGACCACGACCTCCTTATCCTCGCAGTAGGCGATGAGTTCCCGGTTGTTCCATGGGATGACGCCGCCATTTTTTGAGGCGGCGTATTTTTGGTCGGCGAGGGTGCGCTCTTTTTGCTTGTCTGCCTTGTGGGTCAGCGCGCGCTGATCATCGGCCAGGCGAGTGTCGCTGGGGGCGGCCGTGATTTCGGCGTTTTGTTTGATCGGGCTGGCCGTGGGGGGCTCCTGGGCGATGGCCTGCGCGGGGCGCTTCACTTGTTGGTGGGTAAAAAACCAAGTGCCCAAGCCGACGGCTAGGGTGGCTAGGGCGAAGTTGAGCCATCGTAAGGACTTCGAGGTGCGCGGCTTAGTCGCCATGACGAGTGGGAGACTGGGGAGACTCACGATTTTTTTCGCAGGCGGGTGAGGGTTGGAGGCCGCAGCGGCGGTAGCAGCGGCAGCGGCGGCGGCAGCAGCGGCGGCAGCAGCGGCGGCGGCAGCGTGGGCAGTAGCGGCGGCAGTCGTAGCGGCGAGGGCTTCACGCGCTTCGTGAAGACTCGTGGTCGGGGCCGCGTGACGCAGCCAGTGGAGCCAGGCCGCGAGGCTGCCCGCATGACCATGGACGTTTTTTTCATGCCAGCCCATGATTTCCTCCGTGAGGGTGATGATGGATTCCAGCTCACGCGTGGCGAGCTTTCGGCTCTGCCACTTCAATGGAGAGATCCCGAATGTGAATGGCCGGTGGGATTGCGGGTCTGCAGCGATGATGCTCGGGAGGTGGGTTTCCACCCAGACGGCTTCCTTGGCTAGCGTGTCGGAGAGCTGCTGGCACAGGTCCAGGATTTGGAGGATCAACTCGGTGGCGACTTCCTCGGTCAACGGCCCTTGATCGATCATCGTCTGAAGTGATGGCCCCTCGATCCACTCGGTGACAATAAACGGTATGCCATCGATGGGATCGCAGCCGCCGCAGAGGATGGTGCGCAGCGATGGATGATGCAGGGTGGCGAGCTGACTGACCGCCGCATCATAGGCCTCTTGCTCGTGAGCGAGCAGCCCGCCCCCGGTGGTGCCAAAAGGAAAAAACCGCTGCACGGCCACCATGGCACCCGTTTTTCTGTCCATCGCACGAAACACGACCCCAGAGGCATCCTGGGCTATCAAATCTTCTAGGTAATAACGCTTAATCACAACTTATGGGAGACGATGCTTTAAAAATGAGGCGTTAACAGCCTGCGGCCATCCATGCTACTTCGTGCCGATCATTTGACAAGTGGCGTAAAAACGATCTCGTGAAAGCACTCGGGTTGGTGGAAATCCGGTTCTTGGCCACCCATGTGGGCGGCGCTCACGTATTTCGCAGCAGGGGATTCCAGCACCATGGCCACATTGACGCGCGTGCGCGGCCCGAAATCCACTCGGGCCTTGAGCAAATCGAGTGGGATGGCCAGCGCCGCGAGCCACGAGCCATCGGTCGCCATGTCAGAAAACGTGGCGATTTCGGGCATGAGGATGTCGATGGGCTCAGCCCGGACGCGTGCGGCGGTGAATTCGCACGACCACCACGCTCCGTTAGGTGCGAGATTGAACTCAAAATAGCGGCCGCTCACGGGATCGGCGATGAACAACTCTGCCACGTCGTAATCCCAAAGCTGCGACTGAAAACATCCGGGCCGGGATTGCGGGTGAAGTCGGGCGGGCCTGCGATGGTGGGCGATAAACCACAGCCGTTGAGCATCCGTGGCCAGGGCAAACGCAGCCGGTGGCTCCAGCGCAACGCCATGCCAGTCATGCCTCAACCCGAGCATGGGCACATCCAATGCTCCCCACTCAAGCCGGCGACTGCTGGTGAATATCGTCATACCCCAAGCTGTCCTGCTAGGGGCCGCCCTGTCGAGACTGGAAACCTGCGTCGCCACCCAGAACGGCCAAAAATTAAGGACGGCATCGACACTCAAAAGTTTTTTAAAAACGGGGGATAATAATCATGGCTTTCTGACGGGGGATATGGTTTGAAGCGCTCAGAAAAATCGACCATGGCGCGCCCTCGTTCTCATCCCGGCTTTTATAGCACGATTGAATACATTGGGCCGCGTCCCCAAAAACCGAAGCGGGGCCATTTTTTTGGGGGTTGGGTGATTGCGGTGATTGCGGTGGGGATTGTTTGTTGGTTTGGTTGGCCATTGGTTCCCCCCCTCAAGGCAGCGTTAGAGGGCGTTTCGAGCGAGCAAACGGCCGAGCTGATTGCGTCGCTTGAGCAATCCGAGGAACCCGGAGGAAAGTTGGCGGCGGCGGCGCTTGCTCATTCGACGGAGTCGGTGGCTTTTGATTCTTCCTATTATAAGATCGCTTATCCGAACGGGGATGTGACGGGCAACAAGGGTGCCGCCGCCGATGTGATCATCCGCTGCTACCGCAAACTCGGCATCGACCTCCAAAAGGAAGTCCACGAGGACATGGCCCAGCACTTCAAACGCTACCCGCAGCTCTGGGGCGCTCTGGCACCCGATACGAACATCGACCACCGCCGCGTGGCCAATTTGAAACGCTTCTTCGAACGCAACGGCCAAATCCTCACGCCATCACGCGATGCCCGCGATTACCGCCCCGGTGACATCGTCGTTTGGTCACTCGCTAACGCCGAACCTCACATTGGCATCGTGGTTCCATCCCTCAACCAGAGCTCGGGGGAAGCTTGGATTGTCCACAATCTCGGTAGCGGCGTGAAATGGGAAGACGTCCTGTTCGATTACAAAATCGTGGCCCATTTCCGTTACCCTGCCCCCGACGCGAAGCTACCCCTCGCACCAGAGGCTTGAGCGTCACTTCGCCGGTGGCTCGTCACCAAGGAGTTTGTCCAGATCCGCGACGCGTTCCCACGGGCACCGTTTGCGCTGGTATTTCTTCCACACAATGTCGCGCAGATCTCGCCAAATCGGCTCGGTCACGGGCACGACATCCGTCCACGTCGGGTCACGCTTCTGGGTGGTGGTCATGATAGTCCACTTGCCGCCCATGTAATTGCCGCGATAATAGACTTTTCCTTCGGCGGTGTTTTCGAACCATTCGTGGCTTTCCATGCCGGAGCGTGGCGTGCATCCACCCACCAAACAAGCGGCGAATCCAATACCCACCTAACTTGCTCATCGCGCTAACACGCGTTTCCCCGGTTCCCGGCTTGACGCATGCCCAATTTTTGTGAAAGACGCGTCGCGCTCGTCGCCGTAATCACGGCCCCACAACACAACCACCCAGTCAAATCCACCGAATTTGACCGCTCAAGACAAAAATCACCCGTTCTCACCTACCTAACCACCATCGATTATGTCCACTGAAACTGAAGCCAGTTGCGCACCTCCCTGCGGTGCCATCAATTCCCTCGCCCTCACCTACGGAGCCCTCCTACTCCGACTCTGGCTTGCCGTGCGCGCCATCCAAACCGGCATCGAAAAATTTGCGGGTACCACCGCGTCGGACCAAGTGGTCAAGGTGGACGGCGCCCCGAACGTGGAGGGGCTCACCTCATCCGCGTCGCTCAAGGAATACGCGTTGAGCCACTACCACGGAGTGCCCACCGCCTTGGTGGACAAATTTAAGGCGGAGCCTCTCATGAAGAGCTACACCATCGGCGGATTTCACCTCGACCCGCTCCACATCTATGACGTCGTGCTCGGCCCAGCGCTTTTGCTCTTAGGCATCACGATCCTGTTGGGCATCGCCAACCGCACCTCGCTCTTCTTGCTCGGTCTGCTCTACATCAGCCTCACCTGGGGCCTGATCCTGATCAAACAGGACGATGGCGTCTCATGGTTGGGCATCCACCTGATCCTCATTGTCATGGCCCTCATGCTCGCTCAATACAACCGCTTCGCCCTCTTGTTCAAGAAATGGTAATCTCATGAACCCACTATCTTCCTCTATCAGCCGTCGGGATTTCCTTTCCAAATCCGTCGCCGGTGCCGGTGCCGGCTTGGTGCTCGGCGCACCTAACATTCTGCGTGCTGCCGATTCCGGTTCACCAGACGCCATTCACGTCGCTCTCATCGGCTTTGGGAAACAAGGCGAGGTGCTCTTCAATTGCCTGCGCAATATCCCTGGCCTCCACTTCCAGGCCGTCTGCGATATCTCAGACTACAATCGCAAAAAGGGCGTCAATCAGGCCGCTTCTATCCAAAAATCCCCGCCCAAAGGGTACGCGGATATCGACGATATGCTCGCTGCCGAAAAAGGCCTCGACGCCGTGGTCGTGGCCACCCCGGATTTCTGGCATTCCCCGCACACCGTGAAATGCCTCGAAGCCGGTCTCAATGTCTATTGCGAAAAGATGATGTCGAACACCATCGACGGCGCGCGCGCCATGGTCAAAGCCATGGAAAAATCGGGTAAACTCTGCCAGATCGGTCACCAGCGCCGCAGTAACCCGCGCTATCGGTTTGTGCTCGACGAGTTGATCAATAACAAAAAAATCTGCGGCCAAATCGTCAATATCAATGGCCAATGGAATCGCTCGCTGGGTGCTTCACAAGACATCGGTGGTGCAAAAATCGCGAAAAGCATCATTGTTCCTAACGATGTGCTCAACCGTTATGGATTCAAGGACATGCACCAATTCATGAATTGGCGCGTCTATCGCGACCTCTCGGGTGGCCCCATCTCCGACCTCGGTGCCCACCAAATTGATATCTTCAATTGGTTCTTGGGTGCCGTGCCGAAATCACTCTTCGCTTCTGGCGGAAGTGACTACTTCAAACAACGCGAGCACTTCGACAACGTGATGTGCATCTTCGATTATGACACGCCGCAGGGCGGGGTGCGTGCGTTCTATCAGGTTCTCACCACCACCAGCGCTGGCGGCGGATTCTGGGAAAGCTTCATGGGCACTCAAGCGACCATCAAGATCTCCGAAATCGCCTCGTCCTCGTCGATCAACCGCGAAGACGGCGCCCCCCAGTGGGACGAGCTCGTTGCCAAGGGCTACCTCAAACGCAAACCCGCTCCCCCGAAACCCCCGCCCTCCGCCGATAGCGTGCTGTCCTACGAGTCAGCACCTCCCGAGGGATTTGACCTGCCCGGCGGATTTAATAAACCCGCTCACCAACCGCACTTGGAAAATTTCTTTGCGGCGGTGCGTGGGAAGACGAAACTCAACTGCGACGCGCGACACGCGTTTTTGAGTGAAGCTCCGATTTACTACGTGAACCCGTCGGCCCTAAGCAAACAACCAATCGTCTTTACCCCCGAACAACTCTCTGTATGAAAACTAAACACATCGTTCCCACCCTTTGCGCGTTCTCTGCGCTCGTCTTCACTGCGTGCGAGAAAAAATCCGAATCGACCACGGGTCCCACCTCGTCTGGTGGCACCGCCGGCGGCGTGAAACTCGAAACCGTTCTGCCACCAGAGCTCATCGAAGGCACGCCAAAGCCTATCAATGTTCCTAACCTCGTGCCCGCCCCGACGAAGGCCACCGAGTTTCTCGTGCCCGCAGGCACCACCTTGCTTTCCAAAGGAAAAAAGGTCACCAGCAGTGATGATAATCCCATCATCGGTAGCCTCGATCTCGTCACCGATGGCGACAAGGATGCCGGCGAAGGCTACTTCGTCGAACTCCTCGACGGCCTTCAGTGGGTGCAGATCGACCTTGAGCAAGCCAGCACCCTCTCTGCCGTCTGGCTCTGGCACTTCCACTCGCAAAAACGCGCCTACAACGATGTGATTGTCCAAATCTCGGATGATCCTACCTTCAAATCTGGCGTCACCACCGTCTTCAACAATGATTACGACGACACCTCCAAGATGGGTAAAGGCAGCGACAGCCCCTACGTCGAAAGCCGCTTCGGTATCGTCATCGATGCCAAGGGAACCAAGGGCCGCTACGTCCGCCTTTACAGTAATGGTAACACCTCTAACGAGATGAACCATTACATCGAAGCCGAAGTGTACGGTAAGGCATCCTGATTCTCACGCCCGGCCCTGCCCGTCATCACGGGCGGGGCGCGCCATCCGCCAGCTTGATGCGCGCTGGGACGTCCTTGATGTTGATGCCTGCCTTGGTCAGCGCGTCCCAAACTTCCAATAACCGCTCTAGCGGAAGCTTCTTGTCGGCTTCGAGTTCTAACTTCCGGCCCGGATTTTGTTTTTGATAGGCCGCGAGATACGATTCGAGCAATCCCTCAGGAACGGCGAGCGAGTCTAACGTGACGTGCCCCAGCGCATCCAGAGCGATGACTGAGCGTGCGGCCAGCACGGTGTCGGACGGGATATTCCGCACGGTGGGCAATTCAATGCGCAGAATGTCGCGCGGTTTCTTGAAGGCGGTCGTCACGATGAAAAAAACCAACATGATGAGCAGAATGTCGATCATCGGGATGATCGTCACTTCGACGCGTTTGCGGGGGCGGCGGGGAAAACGCATGGGGGTCTCAATTCTTGGGGGCGTCTAACTGACAAGCGGCGGCCACCTCAGCGAGCAGTGATTCGAGGCGCACGGTGAGCACTTCGATGCGGCGTGTGAAATAACCATGGGCCACCACGCAGGGCACGGCGATGGCCAAGCCAAAGATGGTCGTGGTCAAGGCCTCGGCTATCCCGCGTGCGATGGTGAGATGGTCGGCCGCTTCGCTGAGACCTTGGAAGATGGTGACCAAGCCCGAGGCGGTGCCGAGTAATCCTAACAATGGGGCGATGGTGATGCAGGTATCCAACACGCCAATGCCGGCATGGAGGTGCGCCGTTTCCTCATGCGCGCGAGCCTCCACTGCCAGTGTGATCTCGCGCTGCGATTTCCCGCGGTGTTTCATCGCCACAGCCGCGAGGCGCGCTAAGGCGCTCTTGCCATGCTGGAACTCCTGAAGGAGAGGTTCGAGGCGATCGCTGGCACCCAGTTCCTGGAAGTGTGCCAACTGCCGGGCGAGAGCCGTGGGGATGATGCGCTTGGACGATAGGGCTAGCCATTTGTAAAGAATCGCTGTCGAGCCGGCCATGGCGGTGATGCCGAGGGGGATCATGAAAACCCCGCCTTTTTGCAGGAATTCCCAGGCGGTTTGCAAGGGGGCACCGCCGATAATCAGCGAGAGTGAGCTCATGGGGTCAATCATAAGTAGCGGTTAAAAGTAGAATCTAAACACGAGTTCTAGCGGTTCTTGGTCGTATTCCTTGCGTAGGGCTGGTGGCATCACGGGAATCTCGGCATCGCGAATGGCCTTCAGGGTGAATCCCTTTTGCACTTCACCCGTTTCCATGTCACCCACGAATTTGACCGATCGCACCTTACCACTGGGTTCAACAAAAAATCTCACGGTGAGAAACCCGGGCGTGATGTAATCGCGGTGGCGCACGCAGTTGCGTTGCCATTCTTGTTCGACGGCACGACTCAGCGCCGCCTGATAGCGCCCCACCGGCGAATCCGCCACATCCAGCGCACTGCGTCCGGTGCGAGTGATCGAGCCGGTCATGGCCGTCTTGCGCCGAAATCCTTTGAAGTTCGGCTCAAATGCCGCCTGGTGCCCTTGCCGGGTTTGGTCGGGCTTGCCCGCCGCCGCCGCCGATCGATGCGGCTCGTGGCTTGCCTCATCGCGCGCGACGGGCACATCAATGTGATCGGGACTTTCTCGCAAAACGTCGCTGGCGCGCCGGGTGTCGGGACCGTCGTCCGTTTCGCTTCGCTCGTTCGGTGCCCCCTGGGTCGCGGCCATGGCTGGTGACGGCTCGGCTTGACGGCTCGGCGCGGGCGGCGCGGAGTCGAGCCGACCATCACGGGTATCGCTTTGAGTGGTTTCCAAATCCATCTCGTTTTTC
>JBDLWH010000187.1:0-9862 GCA_039804325.1 Verrucomicrobiota bacterium | reverse complement strand
GCCCAGAGTGGGAGCGCTGTTGAGCAGGCGGAACTCGGCTGGTAGTTCGCTAGAGTCGATGGCTAACAATGCTCCTTGGCTCGTTGATTTGTGGTTCACTTGGAGCGGGCTCACCACTTGCACGAATCCACGCTCGCCCTGCACGCCTAACGGAAACACCTCGCCCGGTGAGAGTTTACCACCGCGAGCGTTCATGGGTTGTTCGAAGGTAAGCAGAAGGGTGCCGGCACCTAACACAGGTCGTGAAAGCGGGACAATGACCGAGTCTCCCTCCCGCCGCCAATCACGTCCCACATTTTGGCCGGTCACATCGATGTTGCCAATGCCTTGCGGTACGGAGATTTTCCACTGTGTGGCGGGGGCTCCGACGACGAAATAGTTGATCAAGACGCTGCCATAGACCGCGCCGGCCTTGAGCGAGTAGAGGTGAAAGACATCAGCCTGGATGCTTTGGCCGAGCGCTTCGACGGTGAGGCATACGCTCCAGACGTTCTCGCGCAATCGAAATGCCTGTTGTAATCCACTGGTTTTCTTTGGGAAAAACGTCACGGGTGCCTCGGCTACCCCGGCGGTCTTACCGGCAGTTAGTCGGTAGCCCGCTGCTGCGACCACGCCGATATAGCCGCGGTGCGATTTGACGGACGGAAATTCTAACGGCTGAATTGGCCACTCTCCCGCTTTGGGCGCGGCGTTTTTTTCTAGGCGCACAGTGACGAGTTGGCGGTTGGTCACGGGCTGTTTGAACAAAATCTTGAGTTTGCGCATGGTGCCGGTCACCACGGCGGCCACGGCGTAGTCGGCCACCTCGGTCCCGGTGACGGATGCCACGGCATGATCGGCGGGGATTTGTATTTCCCATTCGCGCAAGGGAGCTTCACGGATATCGAGTTCAAAATCCGACGAAATCCGTCGCTCGGTTTCCCCGAATTCGTAAACGCTCACTTCGGATAAGCCCACTTCCGCGAGTACTTGGTTGGCGTTGACCGTGTAATGATACTCCGTTGAGGGGAACCGATAGACAAACACCTGGCGCAGTGACTCGTCTGCGCCACCAGGAAACTGGTTAGGGGCAAGCTGGATCATGCCGGTGGCATCGGCCACTTCGATTCTCACAGCACCGTCGTTAGCCACCCGTAGCCATCCGTTGTGGCGCAACGCGCCGGCCGGGGCCATGCGCAGAGGTTCTGCCTTGACGGGGAATTCGCCGAGTGCGCATTGCGCCTCGATGGTGACGCGGCTGGTTCCTTCGAGGGGGCGGCTGAGTTTGACTTCGAGTTGCCTGTTGCCGTCGTTGTCTCTAACAGCCCAACCGATCACGGGGGCACCTGACACAGAAAGCACCTCGCCGGGGCCATCCATCGTTAGATTCAACTCAGTGAGTTTTCCCTGTAACACCTGCAGGTCGAGCGTGGTCACTTGGCGCATGAGGCCGCAGCCGACGCGCACATCGGTGGATTCCGTGCTTGAAAAAAACAAGGAGCCATCGGCGACCTTGTTTGCCGTGTGCCATGCCAGAGCGCCCATTCCGCTGGCTGGTAGAAATCCAAGCCAATGATTATCGCGCCATTCCGGCACCACGGATAGGGATTTATCAAACTCCACGCTAGGAGCCAATCCATCGATTGCCACAGGCACGACCACACCGGCGGGAAGGTTCAACTCGAGCATCGTCCAATCGTCTTTTTTGCGTACGGGCACATCGAAGGCCACGTCTATGGGGAACTCGCCTCCTCGATCTGCCACCAAGTCATATATCCAGGCATCGTCATTTTTGCGCAATGCCACATGCCAGCCGTCGCCGACCACGCCGTCGGCGAGGGCCGCGCCGCCACCTAGCAATTCGATAGCGCATTGTGGGCCAGTCGAGTGAGCCACCCCCTTGAGGTGGAACGCGACATTGGTGCCATCCTCGGCGATCTTGCCGGTGAGCACGGCGTCGGATAGATCCAGTCCGCGTGCATTCGCACCGGATGGTCGCACCTTCATTTTGAGCGAGGCGTCGCCTGAGCCGAGGAATTTTTTATGAGAGGATTCATTGATAGGGGATAATCCGGCGATTTGGGATAATTGCCAATGCACGCCAGGCTCTTGAGTCATCGTGATGGCGAGAGAGAATGCGGACGAGCCCGCTGGTGAAGGCAGTAGCAATTCCGCGGTTTCTTTAGCCACTTTCAGGCGGGTTTTCACGAGTACCTGAAGTTCTGCGGGAGGTTTTTCTGAGTCTAGGGCCGGGCGTATATCCAAAAACCGTGAGCCGTTATCGGCCACGCGCACCGACCAATCGCGCAGGCCAGCGCCGGTGACATCGGTTACCTCACCAAGCCCGCGCAGCGCGAGCGTGAGGGATTCGGGTTTGCCTTGATGGATATGGAACACGATTTTTTGTTCGCTGGTGACCAGATCCAGGGACACGCGGGCCATCACTTCGACGTGAGCAGAGAAAAACAGCGGCGCTTCTTTAGGGGCCTTGGCCCACGGAACCAACACGAGCCGCTCGTCCGGCACTTGGGCGCGCAGAAATGTCGTTAGAGGCAACAATGCGAGTAATATGAGCGTGGGTCGGAGGATGGCCGGTAACAGGTCTCGACGACAGATATTAGTTAGGGTGTTTATTCCAGTGTTCATCTTGGTGGTTGGGTTTTGAAATCAAAGTGAGTTAAGCATGTCTAATACCTCGGCGACCCGCCTGGTGGTGCCATAGAAGCGTTTGACGTTTGCTCGGGCTGCCCCGAATTGCTTGAAATCGAGAGCATCGGCCAGCGGTCCGCCGCGCAGTTTTTCTGCGGCGCACATTGCCAGCACGGCGAGTTGCATTGAGGGGGAGGCGCGGTCGATGCTGGGAGCGCTGGCATCGTGGGGGATTGTCCATGTGCGCTCGACCATTTGGTCGCTGGCGGCGTCGCGGAAGCGCACGCTCACGTCGCCGAGTTCGCCGGTTCCACGAGGAATGGTTTCTACCTGATAGATGGCCACGCCGGCCTCTGCGGCGGCGAGTTCAGCGGCGTCCACGGCGTCGTTGCGGAAGTCCTGGGTTTGGAGGCGGTCATTTTCGAAGCCGATGAGTTTGTAGCGGCTGACGCGTTGCGGGTTGAAATGCACCTGGACTTTGACATTTTTGGCAGCGGGCCGGAATGCGCCGGCGAGTTGGCGGGCGAAGTTTTCGTCAGCGCCCTTGCCGACGACATAATAGCGGCCGTCGCCGTTGCGGGCGAGTTCACCTAACAACTCGTCATTCAGGCCGTCTGCGGCGATGCCAGCGATGTCAAAGGCAATGCCATTGTGGCGCAGGGCCTTGATTTTTTCCGCGAGGCGAGTGGGATCGGCGTCGCCGAGGTTGGCCGCGCCGTCCGTGAAGAGGACGATGCGGTTTTGCGCCCCGGCAACTTTCCGGCGCTCGGCGAGTTGCTCACCGAGCTTGAGAGCGTCCTCGAGATTCGTGCCGCCCTCGTTGGCTCCTTGGTTGACGAGCTCGGAAAGTTGGGGAGCCTTGTCGCCGGTCCAGTCATCGGCTAACAGCCGCGGGGTTCTGGAAAACCCGATCACCGAGATCCGATCGTTTGCGGTGAGCAAACCGGCAAGATCGGCAAGCGCTTGGTCCATAGCCGCGCGGCGGTCCTCACGCACCATCGAGCCGGATTGATCAACTAACAGCGTGAGACGCAGTGGTTGTGAGACGGCGCGGCCCTCGGCGGCGGTTTTGATCGCGATGCGAACCAGGTTTCTACCAGGAATGACCGGATGGGCCGCTTGCTCGATGGCCACGGCCACCGGTTGACCCGTGGATGGAGCAGGATCGCCATAGTCCACGGCATTGTAGAACTGCTCCACCTTGATGGACGTGGGATCCGGCCGTTCACCCTTGGCCAGCGCTGCCTGGGCGACCAGGAACGACGCGTCGCTGATGTTCAGGGAAAACGTCGAATACGGATCCTGCTCGGCGGCCACTTCCTCTATCAGCTCAACCGGCTTGGGAGGATCCGCCAGCGGCGCGTCGCTCTCAGCCGCCAGTTTCATCTTTAACGGTTGGAGAATCTTCTGATCGGTTTGGAGTATGATCCTCGCCCTCTGCTGTCTTGGGGTTTGGGCCACCACCGCCGGTTCTAGGCGCCGTGCTCCAGACGCCGGCTTGTCCGAGCGCGCGGACTCTAACTTCCTTTCCGCTTTATCATTCGACGACGAGTCAGTCCCACTCTGTCTTTCAAGTCGGTCTAAGCTGCCGCTCATGTCTTTGGCCAGGGCAAAGGACATGCCGCGGGCAGCTGGCGGTGACGGCGCAGGCTCGGCGGGCATGCCATGGAGCACGATTGGGCGCGGTGTGCCTTCGATGAGTTCAGGCGGCAACTGCGTTGTGAGAATCATTGCCTTGGCCTTGCGTTCGTAGAGCGTTGTGGCCGGCACCTCAGTCTGGAGCGGCCCAGAGGTGGGCACTCGCTTTGCGGTGGCTTGAGGTGAGGACGGTGTCGCTGGGGCGTCAGCCGCGGACGACGCCATGGTTTTGCGGGCGAGATCTAACGGTCCAGAGCGTTTCACGACAAGCAGGCTCCCGATGATCAACGTGACCATGAAGCAAGCGGCGATGGCGAGCCACGCGCGGCGGCCGCTGTGGTGGATGCGTTGATCTACCAGAGAGTCTGCTGGGGTGGGATTAGCCGCGCCCAGAACCTCATCGAGGGCTTGGCGTTTTGCGGGCGAGAGTTTCCATAAGTCCTGGTCATGGGAGGCGTGAGCATCGGTTAGGAGGCTATGCAAGGAGAGTATGCGTCGGTGAAACAGGAGCGCCTCTGGGCGCTCATCGCACAATCGCTGCAACTCCGCGGCCTCAAAGGGAGAGGCTTCGCCAAGCACCCATGCTACGATCCGAGCTTCAACCGGTTCGTCGCCCATGGATGTGAAAGGAAAATCGTCGTTCATGATGGTAGAGGATGGAAGATTGGAAAGGGAAAATCGAATCACCCCTCTGGGCTTTCGATGCCGAGTCGGCGTAATGAGTCGGCGAGATGCTTGAGGGCGTGGTGGAGTTTGTAGCCGACGTTGCCGACGCTTAGGCCGGTGCGCGTGCTGATTTGGTGGTATTTGAGGTTTTCATGATACTTCAGGGCAATGAGAGATCGGTCGTCGGGGCTGAGTTCGGAAACCAGCCGTTGGAGGGAGCCGATGGCTTCGAGCCGACCGAGTGCCTGTTCGGGATCGGGTGCGTCGCTCTGCCATTCGTGGGTTGAGTTCATGGAGGTTTCGCGTCGGTGGTCACGCAGGTGATTGAGGGCGAGGTTATGAATGGCGCGAAAGAGCCAGGCGCGCGGGTTGGTGACATTTTCCCATTGGGCGTGGAGTTTGAGAAACGCGTCCTGGACGAGATCCTGTGCGATTTCGTGTTGGCCGACCAAGCCGTGGGCGTAGCGAAGGAGCGGGGATTCCTCGATGGCGAAAACCTGTTGGAGAGAGGGCTTATTCTCGATAGGATTGCAGAAAGGAATCGCCGGTTGAACGGCGGGTTCAGGCTTCGGATGGGCACTGAAGGTCAAGGTTTCCATGATGGGGGCGCGCGAATCAGACGTGTCACCTATCAAGACACAAACCACGGGGTTTTCTTAGCAAAAAAATCGCGCCTATTTTCGTGCGTTGATGTCCGTGGAGATATTCGGTGCGCTTTCCCTTGCGCGGTCGGGGGATGTGCCTAATCTCGCGGGCTTAGCCATGACAACCGTCACCCCATTCGCCGCCCTTCGTCCGGATCCAGCGCTAGCCGCTCGTGTTTGTGAACTGCCGTATGATGTGATGTCCTCGGAGGAGGCGCGGGTCATGGCGGCGGGCAACGCGCAGAGTTTTTTGCGGGTGAGCAAACCCGAAATTGATCTACCAGTGGGTACTGATGGGCATGCGGACGAAGTGTATGCCAAGGGGCGCGAGAATTTCCAGCGACTCATCGCCGATGGGGTGTTACGGCGCGATGCCTCGCCGGGTTTCTATCTCTATCGGCAGGTCATGGGCCAACACAGCCAGGTCGGCCTGGTTGCCTTGGCCAGTTGTGAGGAGTATCTCGCTAACATCGTTAAAAAACACGAATTGACTCGCCCCGACAAGGAAGACGATCGCGTGCGCCACATTGAGGCACTCAATGCGCAGACCGGGCCGGTGTTTTTGACCTATCGGGCAGTGCCTGCTATTGATGCTCTAGTCGAGCGGGTCACGGCCGGAGTGCCGGAAATTGATTTTACGGCACCCGACGGGGTGCGCCACAGTTCGTGGCCTGTGGCCGAGGCGTCGGACATGGCCATGTTGCAGGGTGAATTTGCCAAGCTGCCGGCATTGTATATTGCCGACGGTCATCATCGAAGTGCGGCGGCCGGGCGGGTTTATCAGAGTCGCGCGGGTGCGGGTGGCAGCGCCGGATTTCTTGCGGTGATTTTTCCGCACGATCAGATGTGCATTTTACCCTACAACCGTGTGCTCAAAGATCTGAACGGCATGTCGGAGGCGGGCGTCCTCGATGCTCTCGCTCGGGTATTTGATATCACACCTAACGGATTACCAGCCCCTAGCAGCAAGCATCAACTCGGGTTTTACCTAGCAGGCCGTTGGGTTGGATTGACCTTTCGGCCAGAGTGGACCACCAACCGGTCTGCTATGGATTTGTTGGATGTCTCGCTACTCCAGACCGAGGTGTTAGACCCGTTGTTTGGCATCACCGATCCGCGCACCAGCATGCGCATCGCTTTTGTGGGTGGCATCCGCGGCACGGCGGCTCTTGAGCAACTTGTCGATAGCGGCGAGTTTGCCTGCGCGTTTTCACTGTTTCCCACCGACATTGAGGATTTGATGACCATTGCTGACGCCGGAGGCATCATGCCACCCAAGAGCACGTGGTTTGAGCCCAAGCTGCGAGATGCGATGTTTTCGCACCTGCTTTGAGCACCCGCAAGGAAAGTTGCCATGGATTCCAGCGTTTTCGCTGGTCAGAGGTGGGATGAAATGCTTTGACGAGTGCGCGGGCGCACCGTTCCGCGACGATGAATGATTCCCATGCCGGCCCAGTGGGTCACCAGCCGAAGTTATTAGCCACCACGCTCGCCACCCTTGGGGTGGTTTTTGGTGACCTTGGAACCAGCCCGTTATACGCGTTTCGGGAGTGTTTTGCCGGATCGCACGGGGCGCAATCCCTCTTGGATGCGCGCAACCTTACCGGGGCAGCCTCACTCATTGTTTGGGCCTTGTTACTGGTGGTCTCCGTGAAGTATCTCTTCATCATCCTCAAGTTAGACAATCGCGGCGAGGGCGGCATTCTCGCCCTTTCCACCTTGATCCGCGGGGCGCTCAAACGCCTCGGGGGTAATGACCCGAAGCAGCTCTTGTTGTTAGGTTTGGCGGGTTCCGCGCTGATTTATGCCGACGGCATGCTCACGCCAGCCGTCACGGTGCTCAGTGCGGTGGAGGGGCTTTCTGAGAGCGCGCCGATGCTGGCGCATTGGGCGGTGCCCGTGGCGGTGGCCATCCTCGTTGGGCTGTTTTCTATCCAACAATTTGGCACGGGCAAAGTGGGGGGGCTTTTCGGGCCAGTGATCTTGTTATGGTTTGTTGTCATCGGTCTGCTTGGCGTGCGGGCCTTGTGGTCGCACCCGCAAGTATTGTTAGCCTTGAGTCCTTGGGAGGGGCTGGCATTTCTTGTGCGTGAGTGGAAACATTCGATGCCGATTTTGGCAGCCGTGTTTCTAGCACTAACCGGTGGAGAGGCGTTGTATGCTGATCTTGGGCATTTCGGCACACGACCAATTCGCCTGAGTTGGTTTGCCGTGGTATTGCCTGCGCTGTTGCTCAACTATTTGGGGCAAGCCGCGCTGCTCACGGCGGACCCCACGGCGATTCGGAGTCCATTTTTCCTGTTGGCCCCCGAGGTGTTGCGTTTTCCGCTTACGTTATTAGCGACAGCGGCGGCCATCATTGCCAGCCAGGCATTGATATCCGGGGCGTTTTCGCTCACGACCCAGGCGATTCAATTGGGTTGTTTACCGCGTTTGCGCGTGTGTTACACGTCAGAGCATTCTGTTGGCCAGGTTTATGTTCCGGCGGTGAACTGGATGTTAGCAGCGGCGAGCATTATGCTTGTGATTGCCTTTGAGACATCAGCAGCGCTCACTGGGGCTTATGGTATTGCCATCGCTCTAACCATGACCATTACCTCCATTTTATTTTTCTCAGCGGCGCGAGCGATCTGGGGTTGGTCGTTGGCCAAAGCGGCGATGATAGCGGGTCTATTTCTACTGATTGACGGAGCGTTCCTCTTTGCCAATTCGCTCAAAATCATCCAGGGCGGGTGGTTTCCGCTGGTGACGGCAGGCGGGATCATGGGGCTGATGTTAATCTGGATCTGGGGGAGAGAGCGGCTCTATGTTCGTATTTTGCGCGAGGCGCTACCGGTGGATGTTTTGTTACAGGATCTTCACAAAGGTCGCATCCATCGAGTTCCCGGCACGGCCATTTACATGAGTGGCAAGGGGCTCGAGGTGCCCACCGCTCTGCTGCACAATCTCAAGCATAACCAAGTGCTGCATGAACGGCTCGTCTTGCTCCACGTCATGACCCTTGATCAACCGCGAGCCGGTTGCGGCGAGAGCCTCGGCTATCAGGAATTGGGAGAGGGACTGCATCGTGTGACTTTGAGGTTTGGCTTCGCAGAAACACCTGATATTCCGTCGGCTTTGAGAACATGGATGCCAGAAGCCGTGCGATTCCAACCTGGGAAAGCGACCTATTTCCTAGGGAGGGAAACGTATGGGGTGGGGAAAAACGCCACCTTTATCGACCGGATTCGTCTTTCACTCTTTGCGGTGATGGCGCGTAATGCCTCACCGGCCACCGCCTACTTCCAACTTCCTCCGGGACGCGTCGTCGAGTTAGGTGCTCAGATGACCTTGTGATGAGCCCTCGGAATTTGAAATGCCACCCGATGGGGATTCCACGAACCTAATCGATTCTGACACCGTGACTATTGATTCTCCACTATCAATCGTGGGCTTGGGTGCCTTGTCTGCCCTAGGCACGCACGTGTTATCCCATCAACGGGCCGTGATGGCCCGGCACGTGCCCTTCCAGCGGCTCGCGAATCTCCTTGGGCCCGAGAGCGCCCATGCCATGCGCCCAGCGGCATGGATCGAAAACCGTGCGTTGCTTACCCATCGCAAATGGAGTCCAGCGACGATGGCCGCGCTGCATGTGGCGCGTGAGGCGCTCACTGAGGCCGCATGGACGCCGGAGGAGCTGCGAGACGCAGCAATTGTGTTAGGGACTAGTCGGGGCAACGCTGCGGGGTGGCTCGGTCCATGGCCGGGTCGGCGACCGTTCCGGCTCATGGCCGCGAGCAATACCATCCATAGCGAACCTGCCGCGGCTATCAGTATTGAATTTCAGATCACCGGGCCTAACCACGTGTTAGCCAGCGGATGTGCAGCGGGCCTGGACGCGATTGGTATCGCCATGATGCTTGTGCGTTGCGGGGTCGCGCCACGCGCGCTGGCCGTGGCAGTGGATTTGCCCTTGGTGCCTTTGTTGCTAGATAATTATGCGGCCTCGGGCATTCTATCCGATCAACTAGGTGCTGACCCCTATAGGCCAGGGACATCGGGATTTGTTCCTGGTGAGGGGGCCGCGGCGATGGCCATCGAGAGGCGGGCAGGGAAGCATGTTCGATTGGTGCATTATGGCTGCAACGCGGATGCGTGTGATCCGGTAGGTATTCCGAGAGATGGAGGGCGCACACCGGAGTTATTTCATTCTCTCACAGACGCAGGGCCGCTCCCCGTCGCGCTTTGTCCGCATGCCACCGGCACGGCGGTGCAAGCCACCGCGGATCCAGCGGCATTGGTTAGGG
>JBDLWH010000186.1:0-3556 GCA_039804325.1 Verrucomicrobiota bacterium | reverse complement strand
GGAACCCGCCGCTACCACCGAGGAGCGAGCGCTTGAGTGGTTAGCCAAAGTGGGCCTAGCACATCGGCTCAACCACCTGCCGTGCCAATTGTCCGGTGGCGAGAAACTTCGCACCGCCGTGGCGCGCGCCCTGATCAATCGGCCAAGCTTGCTGTTAGCCGATGAACCAACCGGATTACTCGATGCGGCGGCCTCCGATCAGGTGGCTGACTTGTTACTTGCGCTCAATCGGGATGAAGGGGTGACGATGATCGTGGTGACCCATAACACCACCCTGGCCCGTAAAATCGGACGCACTCTCGAATTGGTAGGGGGATCATTGCAGGAGGTACTTGAATGACTGGCACCTCGTTTGTCCTACGCGGCTTGTGGTTTTTCCGCTTGTCCTATCTCGCGGTGCTCGCGGCGGCTTCCTTGGGGGCGATGGTGTGGTTAGGCGCGCTGATGGCCGGGGATTCCGTCAAGGAATCACTTCGCCACATCACCCACGCACGACTTGGTAAAGTCAACGCTGCGCTGAGCGGCGGCGACCGATTCTTCCGGTGCGCGTTGGCAGATGACCTAACAACAACCGAGGTGAACGCCGCACCGGTTTTGTGTTTGAAAGCCGTAGTGACCGTGCAAGCCACCGGGCAAGCCGTAGGATCTGTCCAGGTATTAGGCGTGGACCAGCGTTTTGGCACACTCGGGCCGGGCAACGAAAAGGGTGCCCCGCCCCAAGACGATGAGTTTTTTGTGAACGATCACCTGGCGCGTCAATTGAATCTCAAGCTCGAGCAACCATTGGTGCTGCGCTTTGAAAAACCCAGCGCGATCTCACAGGATGCCCCGCTTGCGGGTAAACCCGCCGACTCGGTCGCTCTGCGCGGAAGGGTTCGCCAAATCTGTGGCGACGCCCAATTTGGAAGCTTCAACCTGGAATCCACCCAACTGCCACTGCCCACCGTGATGGTTCCCATCGGGCGCTTACAAAAATTGCTAGAGCTTGATGCCAAGGCTAACCTGATGCTCATCCATAACGCTAGGGAGCAGGATCATGACGCATTGCTGAGATCCTTGACCCGTCATTGCACCCTAGCAGATTACGGCATCACCGTAGAGAACGTGCCGCTAGCCAAGGCCATCGAGATTCGTTCGGCGCGCGTCTTCTTTGATAGACAGGTGGCCGCGGTGATACGCAACACGTTCCCTGCCGCACAACCGGTCATCACTTATATGGCCAACTCTCTTGCCGCTAACGGAAGAAATACTCCCTATTCCATGATCACTGCGGTGGACTCCGAGGCCGCCCCGTTTCTAACAAATATGACGCATGGCGTGGTGCTCAACGATTGGGAAGCCGATGACCTCAACGCCAAAACCGGCGACCAAGTGCGCATCGACTACTATGCCATGGAAAACGGAAATCGCCTGGTAGAACGCAGCGCACACTTTCCCGTAGCAGGCGTGGTGCCTCTGATTGGTCTCGCGGCTGACCGCCGATGGATGCCGGATTTCCCTGGTGTGGCGACGGCGGAGCACGCGGGAGATTGGGATGCGGGCGTACCCATCGACCTCAAACGCATTCGCGCCAAGGACGAGGCATACTGGGATGCTCACCGCGGAACACCCAAACTTTTCATGCCCTTGGCACAAGGGCGCGCCCTCTTCGGTAACCGCTGGGGAGAATTCACCGCCCTGCGGATCCCCTCAGATGCCGCGACACCCAGCGAAATCACTGGTAGATTGTTAAGTGCGCTAACCCCTGCCGTGGCGGGATTAACCCTGCGCGACGTCGCCAGCCAAGGCGCGGCGGCCGCCGCCTCACCAGTGGATTTCGCGGGGCTACTGCTAGGGATGAGCCTGTTTCTCATGGCAGCGGCCGCAGCTCTAACCGCTATGTTGTTTCGCTTCCACATCGAACAACGCAACCGTGAGAGCGGCCTGCTCGCTGTACTCGGCATCCCGGCCCGAAAAGTTCTTCGCTGGCATCTCACCGAAGGCCTCTGCGTGGTGCTCATGGGCTGCGCGCTCGGCGCAGTGCTAGCAGCTGCCTACACACACCTGTTGTTAGCCAATCTGGAAACCATCTGGAGCACAGCGGGTGGTCGCCCGATGTTCCGCTTTCATGTAGAGCCGGCGACTGTGCTCACAGGCATGGCAAGCTTTACCAGTCTGATGATGGTCGTCATTTGGCGGGTGACTAGCAGCCAGGCACGGGCCAGCGCCAGCCTCCGGCTAGAGGCTGGCACCGAAGAGATCGTTAGATCGCCCGCCCAGCCGGTGCCGTGGTGGGCTGCGGGTTTTGCCACTGCCGCGCTGGTTGCGCTGGGGGCCACCTCACTGCTAGGAAAACAAGGGGCATTTTTTCTCGCAGGTTGTGCGTTATTACTCGCCGGTCTCGCGTTGTACCGGTGGGTGCTGCGACGCAGGGCCGCAGCGGTGGATCACGAGCTCACCCCAAAACGGTTAGCAAGGTTAAACTGCGCACGCCGCGCGACGCGTAGCCTAGTGGTGGCGGGCACCTTGGCGTCGGGGGTGTTTCTGGTGGTGGCCGTGGCGGCCTTTCGTAAGCACGGCGGCGACGAATGGCGTACACGGGCCAGCGGCGCTGGAGGCTTTGCCTTCTGGGTGGAAACCACCCGCGCGCTCAACCGTGATAACGGAGGCGGCACTCCAGGCGATTTGTTAGAATCTAGCGATTTGCGTCCCTCATTCGGGCACATCCTACCGTTGCGTATCGGTCCGGGTGATGACGCGAGTTGCTTTAACCTCAACACCGTGGCGCGGCCGCGTTTGTTAGCTACCGATGCCGCGACCATCGCCCGGCTCGGGGCTTTTCCCGTCAAACAGGCTATCCAGGGTGCTCAAAAAAATTGGAACCTCCTGAGCGAGGGCGACGTGACGCGGGCGTTTGTGGATGAAACCACCATGCTCTGGGTGTTGAAAAAGAAGCTTGGCGACCGGATTCTCTATCAGGACGAATGGGGGCGTGAGTTTCCTATCGAAATCGCGGGTACTTTAGACGGCACCGTATTTCAGGGGGCCTTTGTGGTGGATGAAGCACGATTTCTAACGCACTACCCGTCGGCTCATGGCCCACGGCTATTTCTTATGGATTGCGATGGTGACCTTGAGGCACGCCAAGCGGCGCTGCAAAAGGCTCTCGCGGATCACGGGGCGGTGGTCACCACCACCCGCGAGCGCTTGGCAGCATTTCACGGCGTGGAAAATGCCTATATCTCTATCTTCCAATTGCTTGGCGGCCTCGGCGTGATCGTCGGGTGCGCCGGACTAGGGCTCGTGACGGCCCGCAATCTGATCGAACGCCGCCATGAATTCTCCATCCTGCACACGCTGGGCGTGCCGGAGGAGATGAGCCGGCGCGTGGTATTGCTAGAAGCGGGGCAATTGATCCGCTGGGGGCTGGGAATAGGAACGCTGGCGGCCACGCTCTCCATCTTGCCGTCGCTTTCCTCAGGCACCGGTTTCACCCAGCTTGCTTCGATTGGGTTGTTGTTAATTCTCTCAGCTGCTACGGCCCGCCTAGCATCATGGTTGGGATTGCGGAGTTCCT
>JBDLWH010000185.1:0-7022 GCA_039804325.1 Verrucomicrobiota bacterium | reverse complement strand
CCATGATGGCGCGCTGACGACAGCGGGACCTTTGATCATGATCAGCGTTCATCCTGTCCATCTGTGGTTGTATTCTTCTGATCTTTTGGAACTAAAATGACAGTATTGGCCGTCCTGCCGTCGATTCCGTCCACACCACCGACGCCACGCTTGGGTTTTCCGGCGAAAAAACCTTCAATCTGATCAAGCGGCGCGAAGATACCCGCCTTGGCCTGCGCGTCGAAGGCGATTTGAATGCCGACTAGGTAGGCGGGGGATTTGCGGATTTAGTCAGCGGCTTTGGATGCGGGAGCCGCCGGGGTGGTCGTAGCCGCAGGGGTGCTGGTGCTTTTGGGTGAGGCCCCATCGGCTTTCGAGGCGGCGTGATAGGATGACGAGCGATAATCGGTTTGATAAAACCCAGCGCCTTTAAACAGGATGCCGCCGCCCGTGCCGAGTAGGCGCTTGACCTGACCGTCGCAGTCTGGGGCTTGGCAATCCGTGAGTTTCGCATCGTTCATGCTTTGAAACACCTCGAAGCTTTTCCCGCATGTGTGGCATTGATAATCGTAGTTTGGCATGACTTGCAGCGGGTTGTAACACGTTTTTCACTCGGCGCAACTCCAGTTTGCGTGCCAAACGAGCATCACGTGTCGCCGGCTATGCGTGGGGCGAGCGCAGGATCTGAGGTGGTGAAAATGCCCAGATAATTAATCAATCCGAATGAAATGCGTTTTCGTCAAAGATTCTGCTTGGCAATGGGCGAAGGATTTTGCAATTTGCGCGCCCGTCGCATTCAGGGCGGCACGTAATCGAGCTTTATCATGTCAGTATCCATCCGACTCAACCGCAAGGGCACCAAAGACCGTCCTTATTATAAAATCGTTGCCGTTGACAGCCGCAAGCGTCGCGACGGGCGATACATCGAGCAACTTGGCACCTATGATCCGCTTAAGGAAGGCGTCAATTACACCATAGATTTGGCCATAGCCGACAAGTGGTTGGCAGTGGGAGCTAAGCCGTCGGAGACGGTCAACAGCATGATTCGCAAGGCCCGCACCGCAGCGGCCAGCGCGTAAAGGCTGTCGGTTTTTTAGTAGATCAACATGCAACCGCGTTCTGAAAGGATCGCGGTTGTTGCATGAATTGGGTCATGACGGTTGGTCGAGCCATGCGGCGGCGGCGCGACCGACGCGCGTGCCGGTGGCGAGGCAGCCATGAATGAGGAAGCCACCGGTGGGCGCTTCCCAGTCGATCATTTCACCTGCCACAAACACCCCGGGGCAGGTGCGCACCATCAGTGAGGCGTCTAATCCGCGCCAGCAAACGCCGCCTGACGAGGAAATGGCTTCGGCAATGGGGCGTGGCCCATCTAACGGTATGACGCAATGTTTCACTTCGTGGGCGAGCGATTCGGCGTCGTGCCACGACTTGTGGGCGAGAATGGCGTGGGCGGGCTGGCTGAGGCGCCAGCGTGTGCGCGCTGCGGTGAGGAAATCACGGCGCACGGATTCCATTTTGGCGATAAGTTGGGAGTGGGTAAAAGTCGGCTTGAAGTCGATGGCGATGGCCGGGGCGGGCATGGCGCGCAGGGCGGGCCCCAACTGGTAGATTGCGCCACCTTCGACCCCGTAGCGAGTGACGAGCAACTCCCCAAGAACGGAGGAATCGGCGGCGGTGACCTGAATGTTTTTGATCGGTTGTCCCTCGGCGGAGGCGAGCACCTCGGGAGGCCAGGCATGATGCCATCCGCAATTGGCGGCCACGAGAGGATGGCACGAGATGCCCAGCGATTCGAGGATGGGCAGCCAGCTGCCATCGGAGCCGGTTTTTGGCCAGGATGCGCCGCCCAGGGCAAAGACCACGGCTTGGGCAGCGATGGATTCGCCGTTGGCAAAGACCAAGTGATGGGGCGAGCCGGGGATCAGTCCGGACCACCGGTGGTTCATGGAAAACTGGACGCCCAGGGAGCGGAGGTGTTCGATCCAGCGGCGGAGCAGGGGAGCGGCCTTGAGTGACTTAGGGTAAATCCGGCGGTTTGCAGCTTGATAGGTTTCCACGCCCAGAGCGGTCGTCCAAGCAAGGATGGCCGACTGGTCAAAATCGGCGAGCAGGTCGTGCCAGATGCCCACGGGTTGATCGGGGCCGGAGTAGCGGGCGACGAAACGTTCGATGGGCTCGCTGTGGGACAGGTTGAGCCCGCCTTTGCCCGCGACGAGGAATTTTCTACCGGGCGAGGGTTGCGCGTCAAAGATCACCACGCGAAGCCCCGCTGTGGCGGCGACCTGCGCCGCGCGCAGACCCGCAGGGCCGCCGCCAATGACGGCGAGTTGGATGGGTGTAGGCATGTGTTAGAGCGAGTGTCAAAGCGTAGCGCTCCGGGCACCGTGGTCAATCCCGTGGTCACGTTGCTGCTCTGTGAAGTGCGGCGTGGTGTGGCTGATGGAGCCAGTGGGTTGACACGTGCCCTGTGCGCCGCCATGTTGCGCGCCCCGCGCTGCGCGGCCCTTCATCATGATTTTCAAAAGCCTTTGTCGTCACGCCGGAATCGGCGCGAATTCGTATGTATTAGAGACGCGAGGCGCCAGGGTGGTGTTAGACGCTGGGATGCACCCTAAGCATGAGGGTTATGCGGCGGTGCCCCAATATGAGTTTCTGGAGGCCGGATCGGTGGATTCGATCATCATCACCCACTCGCATCTTGATCATGTCGGGACGCTGCCGGTTTTTCTTGAGGAGCAGGCGCAGGCGCGGGTGTTTTTAACGCCCGAGACGGCTGAGTTATGCTCGGCGTTGCTGCACAACTCGGTGAATGTGATGCAGTCCAAACGCATTGAACATGGCATCACCGAGTATCCGCTATTTGAACATAGGGATTTGGACCGTATCGTGGAATCCTTTCAGGTGCGGGGACTTGAGCGCCCGTTTGCTCTCGACAGAGAGGGCGCGATGCGAGCGACTTTTCACGATGCGGGTCACATTTTGGGCTCGGTGGGAGTGACGATACAGACAGCGAACAAGCGGGTGATGTACACGGGAGATGTGAATTTCGAGCAGAGCACGATACAGAAAGGGGCGGATTTTCCGGAGGATACGGTGGATGCGTTGATAGTGGAAACGACGCGAGGCGAGCAAGCGCGCGCGGCGGGTTACGATAGGACGTCGGAGGAGAATGCGTTTGCGGAAGCCATTGATCGGGTGATCGCGCGCAAGGGCTCAGTGCTCGTGCCGGTGTTTGCCATGGGCAAGACCCAGGAGATCCTGGCGATGTTTCACCGGTTTAAATCTGAGGGGCGCATTCCGCGGCACACGCCGATTTACATTGGTGGTCTGAGCACGAAGATGACCCATATTTATGATCGGTTTGCGGGGGTATCGCGTCGGCATCTTCCCGGCTTTCGTTTTCTCAAGGACATGGAAATTCAGGGCAGCGAGAAGAAGCGCAAGGGGCCAATTTCCTTTGGTCCGGGGTGCATTTACGCGCTTTCGAGCGGGATGATGTCGGAAAATACCGTGTCGAACATCTTTGCACGGCAGGGCGTCCTAGAAAATAAGCGCCACGGGTTGTTCTTCGTGGGTTACGCCGATCCCCAAACGCCAGGCGGGCGCATCCGCGTGGCCCAACCCGGCGATAGTGTGCTGCTAGACCCAGCCTATCCGCCTGTTCCGCTTCACTGTGAGATGCGCGTCTTTGATTTCAGCGGTCACTCGACGCGTGACGCCATCGCCGACTACATTGTGAAAGTTCGACCCAAGAAAGCATTTTTGGTTCATGGTGATGACGGGGCGGTTGACTGGTTTCGCGAGGAAATCCAGCGTCGGTTGCCCGACACGCAAGTCATCGTGCCCATACCGGGCCAGGAGCACGCGATCTGAGGGTGGGGGGAGAAGGCTGGGGATGCGTGGCGAGCAAACGGCTCAGGCGTGGACGAGCAGGATGGAGTTGGCCGCGAAGTGGTCTGATATAATATCTGAGACAATCACCATGGGGGTGCCTGGGTTCACCCATTGTTCCTTGAGCAGGTGGGTGGTGACGAGCTGGATGGTTTCCTCGATGCCAGCGGCGAAGGGCAATTGGATGGGGCGCACACCGCGCGTCAGGGCCAATTTGCGGCAGACGGTTTCCTTCGGGGTGATGGCAAAGAAGCTCGCTGTGCGCGGGCGGAGCATGGCGACGAGGTTGGCGATCACGCCGTAGCGGGTAAGCACCACGATGCAGGCGTTGGGCAGCGAGTCGGCCAACGTGACGGCCGCGCGCGCGGATTTTTGGCGTTCTTCGCGCAGCAGCACGTCGTGGCAGAACCCGAGACCGCCCGAGCGTTCGATGCGTTTAGAGATACGCACGAGCGCCTCGATGCAGCGCACGGGATATCGGCCGACGGTGGTTTCGCCCGAGAGCATCAGGGCGTCGGTTTCCTCGTAAACGGCGTTGGCGACGTCGGTCACTTCCGCGCGGGTGGGCGTCGGCTGGGTGATCATGGACTCGAGGAGTTGCGTGGCCACGATGACGCGAGTGCTCAGTTCGTGGCAGCGCTTGATGATGCGGCGCTGGATGATCGGGAGTTCCTCGAACTCGACTTCGGTGCCAAGGTCGCCGCGAGCGATCATGATGACATCGGCTTCTTTGATGATGGCGTCGATGTTTTTGAGGGCTTCTTGGTCCTCGATTTTCGCGATAATCTGGGCGTCGCCATTGAGGGCGCGCATGGCATTGCGGAGTTCCTGGACGTGGGCACCATCGCGCACGAATGAGCCTGCGATGTAGTCGGCCTCACACGCGACGGCGAGGGCCAGGTCGTGGTGGTCTTTTTCGGTGAGGGCGGGCAGGTTGAGTCGCACGCCGGGCAGATTGATGTGGCGGCGCGAGCCCATGGTGCCAGGGGTGGTGACGCGGCAAAGGATGCGGTCGGGGTTGACCACCTCGATGTGCATGAGCAGTGCGCCGTTATCCACGACGAGCGTGTTGCCCACCGCCACGTCGCCCATCAAGCCGTCGTAGTTGACCGTGGTGGATTTTTCCACGCTCGGTGCAGTGCCCGATTTGCGGAACTCGACGAGTTCGCCTTCGAGCAACGTGTGAGGTTTGGGCAAATCGCCAGTGCGGATGGACGGACCGGTGAGGTCGAAGAGAATGGCGATGTGGGCGAGGCGCAGCTGCGCCTGGTGCCGTATCGTTTTGACGAGGTCCGTGGCCCATTCGTGGGTGGCGTGACTCATATTGACGCGGAACACATCGGTTCCGGCGTCGATCAGTTTGCCTATCATATCCTCGCAATCCGATGCCGGGCCGAGGGTGCAGATGATTTTGGTTTTGCGGGATTTGGAAATCAACATAGATTCTAACATGGGGCGGGGCGTGACGCTCAGACCTTCATCAGGTCTGCTTCTTTGGCCACAGCGAGTTCTTCCACCTTTTTGGTGTGTTTTTTGGTGAGCTCCTGGACTTCTTCTTCGAAGTCCTTTTGACCGTCTTCGGTCAGGAGGTTGGAGGCTTTGAGTTTTTTGGCGCTGTCCATGCCGTCTTTTCGGGCACCGCGCAGGCGCACTTTCGCTTCTTCGGCGAGTTGTTTGATGAGTTTGACCATATCGCGGCGGCGTTCTTCGGAGAGTTCCGGGATGGGCACGCGGATCGAGCGATCGGCGGAGGACGGGTTAAGACCGAGCTTGCATTCGCGGATCGCGCGATCGATGTCGCGCGTGGTGGCAGGATCGAATGGCTGGACCATGAGCATGCGCGGTTCGGGCGAGCTGATGACGGCGAGACTTTTGAGTTTGCTCACGCCGCCGTAGGCTTGGACATGCACGTCGAGGTTTTCGATGAGGGCAGGGCTGGCCTTACCGGTGCGCACGCCGACGAACTCATGGTTGAGATACTCGACGCATTTGATCATGGCTTCTTCAACTTCAAGGATGGCTTCGACGGGGTCCATGGCGGTGGGTATGAGGGGGTGGGGGTGGGGGATTATTCGCCGTGGACGAGGGTGCCGATGGGCAATCCGCGCAGGGCGTGGGAAAGGTTTCCGTGAGGAGAGAGTTCAAAAATGATGATAGGGATATGATTGTCCATGCAGAGACTGAAGGCGGTGGTATCCATCACATTGAGTCGTTTGGAAATGCATTCGTGGAAAGTGACGTGATCGTAGCGTTGGGCGTCGGGGTTTGAGCGAGGGTCGGAGTCATAGACGCCATCGACTTGGGTGGCTTTGAGGATGACGTCGGCCGCCATTTCGCTGGCGCGCAAGGCGGCAGCAGTGTCGGTAGAGAAGAAAGGATTTCCTGTTCCAGCGGCGAAGATCACCACTTTGCCCTCAGCGAGTTGGCGTTCGGCGCGGCGACGAATGAAGGTTTCCGCCACGTTTTTCATTTCGATGGCGGATTGGACGACGCAGCGCACGCCGTGGTGTTCGAGGGCGCTTTCCAAGGCCAGGGCATTCATGACCGTGGCGAGCATGCCGACGTAATCTGCCGTGGCGCGATTCATGCCCCGAGCCGAGGCGCTGGCACCACGCCAGAAATTTCCGCCGCCCACCACGATGGCAAGTTGGAGGCCGGTATCGACGGCTTCGCGGATTTCCGAGGCGATGCGGTTTACGATTTCCGGCGAGATATTCTCGTGGGAAGCAGGCCCGCGGAGGGCTTCGCCACTGAGTTTAAGGATGGCGCGTGTGAATGGGCGGGGATCACGGGGACGTTCGGGCATGCGGGATAGGGGCTGAGCGATGGAAGGGATTTTAGGCGCAATTGAAAAGGCAAATCACGGAATCAATTTTCGGGTGTCGCAGGCACGTTGATGACGAAGCGCGTCGTGAGTTCGCGCAAGTAAGCTTTGGCATCATCGGCCCCCTCAATGATCAAGGAGACGCAGAGGGGTTGGGTTTGCGGGCGTTGGTATTCCTCCAAGGTTTTTTTCAACGCAATGAGTGTGAGCTTCAAAATCTGTCGGGACGTCAGATCAACTTCCGGCGGAATACTCAGTTGAGAAACGTCGAGATTCACCGTCAGACCCGTCGGCGACATCACCCCGCGGATGCCTACGTGGCACA
>JBDLWH010000184.1:0-4465 GCA_039804325.1 Verrucomicrobiota bacterium | reverse complement strand
AAGGAGGCAGCTCCCCGCAGCGCCTCGGTGGTGAACGAGGCTGCCATGCAAAGCGAACAAGAAAATGCCAAGGAGGCACAGCGAGCCGAACGAACCGAGCAAGCCGCGCCTCGTCCACTTGTCGCCGGTGAGGAAAGAGATTTTGAGATTGCACGTGGAGTGAGAGTGAGAATGTGTTGGATTCCGACGGGGGAGTTTCTGATGGGGAGTCCGGCGGGGGAAGTTGAGCATGAGGAGGATGAAACGCAGCACCGGGTGGCGATTCGCCAAGGGTTTTGGTTGGCCAAGACTGAAACCACGCAGGCCCAGTGGCGGGCGGTGATGGGAAACAATCCAAGCGCCTTCAAAGGCAATGATCTTCCGGTTGAGAAAGTGAGTTGGAATGAGATCGCCGGCCCTAGCGGGTTCATCGAGAAGGCGAACCAAGCGGGATCTGGCCGTTTTTCTTTGCCGACAGAGGCACAGTGGGAGTATGCGTGCCGGGCTGGCACGACGGGGCCTGCTGCCGGAGATTTGGACGCAATGGCATGGTATAGCAAAAATAGCGGCGGAGAGACACATCCCGTGGCAGGAAAGAAGCCGAACGCCTGGGGATTGCACGATATGCTTGGAAACGTCTTCGAATGGTGCGCGGATTGGTATGGCGATTATCCGAGTGGCCCCGTGACGGACCCGTTGGGTGCCGTTTCGGGCTCGTACCGGGTGCGCCGGGGCGGCGGTTGGGGCTACGACGCGGGCTACTGCCGCGTCGCGAACCGCCGCAACAGCTACCCGACCGGCAGCTACTTCAGCATCGGGTTCCGCCTAGCCCGCAGTTCAGTCCCCTAGTCCAGCAGGGAACCACATCGGCTGTCATCGGTCACCACATCAATCGTTTGTCTGTCCCTTAATCCATGACGAAAGAAGTTCTCGCGCAAAGGCGCAAAGGAAGAGGTGAATGAAGCGAGAGCATCAAAACTTTGCGGCTTTGCGGCTTTGCGGCTTGGGCGGCGGAGCCAGTTATCTGAGAGAGTTAGTTTTCAGGAGGTCGCGGATTTCGGCGAGTAATTTGATATCCTCAGGGATTGGTGGGGAAGGAGGGGTGTTGGGATCGGGTTTTTGCATGGTCGCCATGAGCGCATTGGCGGGTTTCACAATCACAAAGAAGATGATGGTCGTCGTGATGAGAAAGCCAAGGAGAGCGTTGATGACCAGGCCGATATCGATCATGTTAGCGATTTTTTCACCATTGGCATTGGTGAGTTCGCCGATTTTCAGGCCGAGAGAGACATTGGGATTGCCGCCGAGAGCTTTGAGAATCGGTTCAATGATGCCCTTGGTGATGGCCGTGACGATGCTGGAGAAAGCCGCGCCAATGATGACGCCAGTGGAGAGATCGACGACGTTGCCTTTTAGGATGAATTTTTTGAATTCGAGGATCATTTTTGTGAGGGTGAATTTTTTTGGTGAGAGCGTTAGGAATTCGACCAATTGAGTCCCTGGTCTTGGCGCCACTGGCGATAGGCGGCGAATTGTTCGCTTTTGAGGAGTTTGCGGCGGGCGGGGTCTTCGTTGAGAAAGGTGTCGAAGGTGCCGCCGGGGTTGGTGGGGGCGAGTGGTGGGGTGGGGGATGAGGTTGCTTGGTATTCGACGGCCTGGGCGACGAGTTTATCGATGCGTGAGAGGCGGTGCAACATGGCCAGTGCTAGCCCGACGAGCATGATGAGTAATCCCAAGGCGGAGATGAGCAGAATCAAGAGAGTGGGAGACAAGGGATCTGACATGAAATGAGTGTGGCGCGGCACGGATGGTTTGAGAAGATCCATGTCGCCAACACGAAAAGATTTTCACGCCAGATCGTGGGTGGCGTGGCGCTCGTTTACGGCCGAGCCAGAAATCGAGGGGGATTTTACCCGAGGGCAGGAGGCGTGTGGTCAAAGGTTGGGCCTAGGGATTTGGGGGTTTTGAAACTCTTGAGCAAATCCGCTTGGAATTTCCACAGGGTTTAGCCCATGCTGCCACCCCCATGACGAAACAGGCACTCGGAAAAGGACTCGGAGCACTCATCCGCAAGAGCGCTCAAGCGCCGACGCGGGATGCTCATGATGGCAAACGGGTGCGCGACGTGCCGCTTGACCAGGTCGTTCCAAGCCCATTGCAGCCTAGAACGCAGTTTGGAGAATCGCTTTTGGATGACTTGGTGGAGTCGATCCGCCAGCACGGCGTGATTCAGCCGCTCATCGTTCGTGCGGTGAATGGCAAACTCGAATTGATCGCCGGCGAGCGCCGATGGCGGGCATCGGGCAAACTCGGGTTGGCCACCGTGCCGGTGATTGAGCGCGAGGCGACCGACCGGGAAGTGCTGGAAATGGCACTCATCGAAAACCTTCAGCGCGAGGATCTCAATCCGATGGAGGAGGCAGCCGGCTACGTGCGCTTGGCCAAAGAATTTGCGCTCAAGCAGGATGAAATTGCCGGGCGAGTGGGTAAGTCGCGGGCGACGGTCGCGAACGCGATGCGGTTATTAGATTTGCATCCCGACATTCAAGTGTTTGTCGCCCAAGGACGCCTCACGGTGGGTCATGCCAAGGCGGTTCTTTCGATCAAGGATCGTGATGCGCAGTTGCTCGCGGCCGATCAGGTGATGCGTCGTCAACTCACGGTTAGGGCAGCAGAAAAGCTTGCTCAGTCGTTTTTCCAGAGTGCCCCAGACAACGTGAGCGAATCGAAAAAGGCAGCGGTTTCGCGTGAGGTTGACATTCACATTCGGGCCATCACCCACCGGCTGCGCGAGTATCTCGCGACCCATGTGGCCGTCCAGCATTCGGTGAAAAAGGGAAAAATCGAAATCGAGTATTACGGTGACGACGATTTGCAGCGTTTGATCGAACTCATTGGGTTGCGCGCGGCGGAATGAGGGTGGCGAAAATTGGCGATATTTGGAGTTCACCCACAGAGAGAGAAATCGACATCAAAAGACGATCCTTCAGTTTTTTTCTAGCTAGGCGGTATTTGAATCCGCGTCGAGCCGCGTTGTCATCGTTCACGTTGATTTCGCTGGTGGGCGTGATGTTAGGAGTGCTGGTGCTGGTGGTCGTGATGGCGGTTTACGCGGGGCTTGAGCGCGATGTGAAGGCTCGCTTGTTAGGGTGTACTCCACATCTTTTGATGCGTAGTCAAGCCACGGTTTTACTGGGGCTTCCGTTAGGTGATTGGCGGGAGAGTGCGGCCAAGGCGCGCGGATTGCCACGGGTTGAGTCGGCGACGGCCTTTGTTTCAGACAACGTCATCCTTGACGTCGCGTCGTCGCAACGTCCGGTCATGTTCCGCGGTATCGACACCACGGACGCCGCGCAAGTTCAAGGCATCGAGAAGATGTTAGATCGTAAAAACCATCCACAATCTACGGCGGATTTGGGGATTGATGACAGAGCGGTGATATCCTCCATCCTAGCCGAGCAATTTAGGATAGGGGTGGGCGACACGATTCGGCTCTACTCGACGCGCAATTTTGAGGAAGTCATGCGTGCGTATCAAGCGACCGAAAAGCCGCCGGTGCGTGTGGCCTTTGCGGATGAGTGGGGGAAATCCACGGCGGGATTAGCGGCGGGGTGGCGTGCTGATGGGGATGGGTCGCTCATAGGAATCGACACCCTGAGCGGGGTTTATGAGACGTTAGTCGCGTTACGAGGTGAGGAGATTCGAGGGCCGGAACGTGCGATGTTAGAATCCTTGTCGGTAGCGTTAGAATCTGGCGTTCGTGACAAAGAAGCGGGGGTGTTTCGATTTGATGTGAAAGCGAGGGAAGCCGTGGAGCAAGCTATAAGCGATCTTAACACGAGCGATGCTGAGAAAATGGACGGGGAAACCCTCAAGGGGCTCAAACAAATCGTCTTGCCTAAGGAAGCCCGGGTCATCGGTGTCTATCAGGCGTCGCAAATGGCGGTCACGCCGGATCTGTTTGTGCCACTGCCGCTTGCTCAAGACCTTGCCGGGTTGGGCGAGGCGGTTCAGGGCATTGCGCTGCGTCTCGACGACGCGTATGCCGCCGAGGAAGTGGCGGCCAAGTCGCGGGTCATTTTGGGGCCCGAGTGGTCGCTGCTGACTTGGGGTGACCAATACCAGACGTTTTTTACGTTGATCAATCAGCAGCGAGTGATGATGTATTTCGCGTTATCCTTCATCGTGTTAGTCTCTGCATTTTCCATGATGGCCGTGATGTTCACCGTGACCATTCAGAAGCGCCAGGAAATCGGGGTGATGAAAGCGTTGGGGGCGGCCCCAGGCCAGATCGTGCGGGTGTTTCTCTATCAGGGGATGCTGCTTGGGTTGTTGGGAGCCATGCTGGGTATTGGGCTTGGTCGGGTGGTGATATATTTTCGTGGGTCAATCCAGGGGGTTTTTCGATCGCTTGGGTTTGATCCATTTGCGGCCTCGTTTACGGGGTTTGGGGTATTACCGGCGCATAACAATGCGTTAGAGCAAG
>JBDLWH010000183.1:0-4333 GCA_039804325.1 Verrucomicrobiota bacterium | reverse complement strand
GTGAGAAACGCGATCTTCTCGCGCTTGTGCTTGGCCGCCGGGTGGCAGAACCCGTATTGGCGCACCGCCCGCATGCCCTTGGGCAGCACATGGCGCAGCGTGTGCGGCGTGGCCTGGGGCAGATTGATGCTCTCCCACAATTCACGCAGCATCATGGTGACTACTAGCAGAAGCTGGCACGACTGAGGGATCGAATGAAACGCCGCGATTTTGCCGCTCAAGGCATTTTTCCACGGCCATAGCGCACCGGACGCGTGGCCATCGGTTCGCCAGGGTTTTTCAAGGCGGCAATTTGGTCGCGCAGATGGGCGGCACGCTCGAATTCTAGGCGCGACGACGCCTCTTGCATTTCCGCCTCCCATTCGGCAATGACGCGCACCTTGTCGTAGGTTTCCATGTCGTCGGCTACGAGCGAGCGGTTGAGGCGCTCGGCCTCAGCGCGTTCCTTTTCATGGGTGTGGAGGCTGTGTTGCAGGGCGCGCTTGACGCTTTGCGGGGTGATCCCGTGCGCTTCATTGTGAGCGTGTTGGCGGGCGCGGCGCTGAGCCGTGATATCTAGCAGTGCCTGGATAGAATCGGTTACTTGATCGCAGAATAACACGCATTCACCGCTCAGGTGGCGAGCTGCGCGTCCGGCGGTTTGGATGAGTGAGGTTTCGTTGCGCAAAAACCCTTCCTTGTCGGCATCGAGGATACAAACTAACGAGACTTCTGGAAGATCCAGCCCCTCGCGTAGGAGGTTGATGCCCACGAGCACGTCCACCGTGGCGGAGCGCAGTTGGCGCAGGATTTCCACGCGTTCCACCGCATCGATGTCGGCGTGAATATATCGCACCTTGAGGCCAGTGCCTCCCAGGTATTCGCTGAGATCCTCGGCAGTTTTCTTGGTCAAGGTAGTGACTAACACCCGCTCGTGACGCTCCACGCGCTGACGGCACAGCTCGATGGTTTCGTCGATTTGTCGTTTGAGTGGGCGCAACGTGATCACTGGGTCTAGCAATCCGGTGGGGCGGATAATCTGTTCGACCACGAGCGGGGTGCCGCGTTTGGAGGGCTCGAAACTTTCTATCGAATCTGCGTTGCCGCTGGGAGTGACGCGGATTTTTCGCTGGCTGACCGGCAGGGTTCGACCGGCGGCATCCTTGGTGATCACACGAATGAACGAGCGGTTTTCTGGACGCGAATTGACGAGTTCAAAGGGCCCAGGCGTGGCTGAAACATAGAGGCGCTGACCGGTCATTTCCATGAACTCCTCGAAGCGCAGCGGTCGGTTATCCAACGCGCTTGGCAGGCGAAACCCGTGGTCCACTAACACCGTCTTGCGGCTCTTGTCGCCCTCATACATGCCACCAATCTGCGGGATGGTCGCATGGCTTTCATCGATCATGACCAGGAAATCGCGAGGAAAAAAATCCAACAAGGTATGTGGGCGAGCGCCGGCCACGCGGCCTGATAGGTGGCGTGAATAGTTTTCGATTCCCTGGCAGAACCCCATTTCGGCCATCATTTCCAGATCGTAATCGGTGCGCATGCGTAGTCGTTGCGCCTCGATGAGTTTGTTTTCCATTTCGAATTTTGTGACTTGAGCGTCAGCCTCGTTGCGGATCTCCACCGTCGCGCGCTTCATCTTATCGCCTGGTGTCACAAATTGCTTGGCTGGGAAAAACGTATGTTTTTCCATGAGTTCTATCCGACGTCCGGTGAGGGTGTGGATGCTTGAGATACGCTCGACGACGTCGTCGAAAAACTCCACGCGGATGGCAGTTTCATCGAGGTAGGCTGGGTGGACTTCGACGACTTCGCCGCGCACTCTAAATTTTCCGCGGCCAAAGGCGATGTCGTTGCGTTCAAAGAGCATGCCCACTAGCGAGTTAAGGAACGCCTCGCGGCTCAGCGGTTGGCCAGTCCAGACCGGCACCATCATATTCTCGTAGTCTTCGGGCGAGCCCAATCCGTAGATGCACGACACGGAGGCCACCACGATCGTGTCATCGCGCGTGAGCAATGAGCCCATGGTGCTGAGTCGCAGACGCTCGATCTCATCGTTGATCGATGAGTCTTTTTCGATATAGGTGTCGCTGCGCGGGATATAGGCTTCTGGCTGATAGTAATCGAAGTATGACACGAAATACTCAACCGCGTTATGTGGGAAATAATTTTTGAATTCGGAGTAGAGTTGGGCTGCTAGGGTTTTGTTATGACTCATGATCAGAGTCGGCCGTCCACAACGCGCGATCAGGTTGGCCATGGTGAAAGTCTTGCCCGAGCCGGTCACGCCAAGCAACGTCTGATGGCGGTTGCCCGCACGCAGCGATTTTTCCAGTTTGTCGATGGCTTGTGCCTGATCGCCCTCAGGTTGGTAGTGACTGACTAATTGGAATGCCATGCCCGCTAGAGATAGCCCGGGAGCTGCGGGCCGGCAAGGGTTGGCGCGATTGTTAGTTTGTGAGGCGTCGGGCCCGGCGCGGTGTGTGGTTGGATTGCGGGGGTTGCGCGATGATGGGTCGGGTGTCTATGATGGCGGCGTGGCTGATTTCACGTTAACATTTTTAGGCACGGGCACCTCGGTGGGAGTGCCCGTTATTGGTTGTGAGTGTCAGGTTTGTCTATCCAAAGATCCGCGCAACCAGCGACTGCGCTCCTCGGCGCTGGTGAGGGCGGGCGAGGTGGCCGTATTGATAGATTCCGGGCCGGACTTGCGAGCGCAAGCGTTGCGTGAGGGATTGCGCGAGCTTGACGCGGTGGTTTATACGCATTCCCATTTAGATCACGTGGTGGGATTTGACGAATTGCGAGCATTTTGTTGGAGGAAGGATGGGCCGTTGCCGCTGCATGCGACAGGGGAATGCATGGCGGCGCTCAAGACGATGTTTGGGTGGGCGTTTGCCGCAGAGAACCTCTACAAGGGATACGTCAAACCCCGCGCGTGCCTCATCGACGGCCCCTTTCGTTATGGTAGCCTAGAAATCACACCCCTGCCAGTTGAGCATGCCGCGGCCGAAACGATTGGGTTTCTCTTCCATGTGCCGGGGGCTCGCCGCATCGCCTACCTGCCCGACGTCAAACGCATCCCGCCCGAGACCATGGAGCGGCTTCACGGCGTGGATGTGCTCGTGGTGGACGCGCTACGGCCACAGCCGCATCCCACGCATTTTTCCGTTAGCGAGGCGCTGGAGGCCATCCGCGCCGTGGATGCGCGCGAGGCGTGGTTGACCCATCTTGGTCATGAAAACGACGCGGCCGATTTAGAGGCGCAATTGCCAGCGGGCGTGCATGTGGCGTGGGACGGCCTGCGGCTAGATCTTTGACCCGGATCGTCGGTCTTGCATATCCGGATTTCACCGGGCATGCTTTTTTCATGCGTGCGATTGCTTGGGTTTGCTGGCTGTGTGCGGGATGGATGCCCGTGGCAAATGCGGCGCCGCCACCCGAATCCGTGGCTATTCTCTATAACTCGGCCGTCCCGGAATCCCGCCAACTCGCAGAACTCTATCGAGAATCCCGCTCGATTCCTGAGGAAAATCTGATCGCCTTGGACATGCCCGTCACAGGCGATGTGAGTCGTGCGGATTACGAAAAATTCATTCTTCAGCCGTTACGGGCCGTGTTTGATAGGCGGGCATGGTGGCAACTCGCCCGTGATGGCACGGGCGTGACCCTGCCGGTACGCAACCACATCCGCGTGCTCGTGACCATGCGAGGCGTGCCCCTGCGCATTCAAGCCAGCCCCCAAAAACCGGCACGACCGGCCACCACGCCCGCGGCCACGCAAAACCCGTTTGCTGGCCATGACGAAGCGTCGGTGGATTCGGAGTTGGCCATGTTCGGCGTCGTTGGCCTACCCACCGAGGGCTTCTTGCAAAATAAATTCTATCAGGCAAAAAAATCCATCACCGAGATGGATCTGCCATTTCTCGTGCTCACGGCAAGGATAGACGCCGCGAGCTTTGCGACGTGCCAACGCATGATTCGCGACGCGGTGGCCGCAGAAAAATCCGGTCTCTGGGGGATGGCCTACGTGGATATTGCTAACAAAATCCCTCAGGGTGACCAGTGGCTTGAAGCCGTGGTCACGGCGAACAAGCAGGGTGGAATCCCCACCGTGGTGGACCGCTTCAATGACACGCTACCAAAAAACTATCCGATGGGTGAGGCCGCCTTATATTATGGGTGGTATGATTTGCATGTGAGCGGCCCGTTTCTCAACCCCCGTTTTAAGTTTCGGCAGGGAGCTGTGGCCATGCACCTCCATTCCTTCAGCGCTGAACAACTCAGTAGTCCTGCTAAAAACTGGTGCTCCCCATTGTTAGAAAAAGGCGCTGCCGTGACGGTT
>JBDLWH010000182.1:0-6374 GCA_039804325.1 Verrucomicrobiota bacterium | reverse complement strand
CCAGACCTGAATGGCGCTGGACCTGAATGGCGCTGCTCAAAAAGGTGTTCGCCGCCGCCGCAGTAGGCCGCGAGCAACTCTTCCATGACACCATGCCTCCCGGCGAGACCCAGGCGCTCAGTTTGCACGCTTGCCGCGGCATGATCCGTGATTTATCCACTGCCTAAGATGGAGGTGATTCTGAAGCCCGGCGCGAACCATCATCCGCACAGCCTTCCGGACCCCGCTCCCATCGTCACGGCGGTCAACGCGGCCAACGCGGCCAAGGCGGCCAACGCTCGGTGAACCACCGTCCGCTCTGAAGCCTGCCTCATCGGTGGGGCTCAGGGCAGGCAACCGGGGCGGGCGATCCGCGGCGGCTCATGAGGAATGAGCGAACTTCTTGGGCTGACGGGCGTCTCGCCTGTTTCGTCAGGGATACGCTACCGGGATGTAACCCGAATCCAGCTCCGGCACTCGAGACGAGCGCCTTCCGACGCAGTCGGGACGGCCGCGCTCCGATGACTGACCCCCTAAGTTGACGCGTCCCCGCAGGGGGTGACGGGCCAATGGCGCAGCGCCTGGCACCAGCAAAATTCACGTCGCCACGATCATTTCTTGTGCGATACATGAAAAAATTTCCATTTCCGGCTTGCCAGCCACTGGTTGTCTGCTAAACCACCCGCCCCGCGGGACCACTGGAGTCATCCAACCCAGCCCCGAGGTCACGCGAACTCACGCACATCATGGCACGCATTTTAGGTATAGAAATCCCGAACGAGAAGCGCATCGAAGCTTCTCTGCCCTACATGTTTGGCATTGGCCGTCCCACGGCTGCCAAGATACTCGAACATGCAGGGGTCGACCCGAACATCCGCACCGGCCAACTCAGCGAAGAGCAGTTGGTGCGCATCTCACAGGTGATCCAAACTGAGCAGATCATGGTTGAGGGTGACCTTCGCCGCGAACGCCAATCCCAGTTGAAGCGCCTGACCTCCATCAATTGTTACCGTGGTATCCGCCACAAGCGTGGCTTGCCAGTCCGAGGCCAGCGCACACGCACCAATGCCCGCACCCGCAAGGGCAAGAAAAAGACCGTGGGCGTGAAAAAATAATCTCCCGCACATTTGACCCATGTCTGACGAAGAAACTAACAAAGATGCTGCCGCACCCGTGGTGGCCAGCGCCCCGGCACCAGCCGCCGTCGTCGCTGTCGAGGCTCCCAAAAAGGAAGTCAAGCGCGACATTTTCGCCGAGATCGGCGGAGGTGAAGAAGAAATCAAGATTCACAAGGCAAAAGGAGCCAAGAATGTGCACCGCGGTGTGGTGCATGTGACGGCGACTTTCAATAACACCTTGGTCAGCGTGACCGATGTGAGTGGCAATTCGATCGGTTGGTCGAGCGCCGGCAAGATGGGCTTCAAAGGATCGCGCAAGAGCACGGCCTACGCCGCCCAGGTTGTCTCGCAGGATGCCTGCCGCCAAGCCATGGGCCACGGGCTCAAGGAAGTCGATGTCCGAGTCAAAGGACCGGGCTCCGGCCGTGAATCTGCGGTGCGAGCCGTGCAAGGACTTGGATTGGAAATTCTATCCATTCAAGATGTCACTCCCATCCCACACAACGGCTGCCGCCCGAAAAAGGCGCGTCGCGTGTAATCCCATCAACTTTCAGAAATCTCACTATGGCACGTTACACAGGTCCCCGCGCGAAGATCAGCCGCCGATTCGGCGTATCACTCTTCGGCCCGTCCAAGGCATTCGAACGCCGCAATTTCCCACCAGGCCAGCACGGTGTGCGCGCCGGCCGGAAGAAAAAGAGCGAGTACTCCGTCGCTCTGGGCGAAAAACAAAAACTCCGGTTTCAATACGGGGTGTTAGAAAAACAATTTCGTGGTTATTACGAGGAAGCGGCGCGTCGCCGTGGGGTGACAGGAGCGATTCTGTTGCAATTGTTGGAAACCCGGCTCGACAACGTATGTTATCGCGCAGGATTCGGCAACAGCCGCCAAGCGACACGCCAGATCGTCAATCACGGGCACATTTTGGTCAACGGCCACTGTGTCGATATCCCGAGCTATCAGGTAAAGCCGGGTGACGTGATCAAGGTGGGAGCCAAGCCGTCGTCGCAGCAGTTAGTGCTACGCATGACCGATCTCACCCAGGCGATGCCAGGGTCTGATTGGCTCAATGTGGACAAAGACAAGCTGGAAGCCACGGTTTCTCGTGTTCCTGAACGTGCCGACATTGACCCGCTCGTCAACGAGCAGCTCATCGTCGAACTTTACTCACGTTAATTGCTTCTGAGCGATTCGATTTCAAGACGTCGTGGTTCTCATTGAGCCACGGCGTTTTTTTGTAAGCCGATTTCCGGCGCTTGGATATCGACAACGTCATGCCGTTAGAGTTTGGTATGATTCATGAACCTAGAAAGAGAATAGGAACCACAGATGAACGCGGATAGACACAGAATTTCGAGAGGTTGCATAGATCGGACGGATCACTCGGTAGATGAGGAGAGAAATAGCTGCAAATTTCTTATGATCAGCGTTCATGAGCGTCCATCCGTAGTTCTGTTTTCCACTTTAGGATGATAGATGGCTCGCTCTTGTTGCTAGGACTTTCCGGGCCGACTCTGACATTGGAGGAGGCGGCGATGTTTCGTCGTCTTCAACCAGCGGGCTTCATACTATGTGCTAGAAACCTCGTCACGCCGGAACAAACCCGGCATCTGACCGACGAATTGCGCAGTTTGTCCACCGAGTTGCCCATTCTCGCGTTTGACCCGAAAGCAACCGGGGGCATCCCAAGCAGAGATCAGATAACCGCCGCCGCACCGACGGCGCGGGCGCTGGCCGCCACGCGCGACATGGGGAAAATGGCCACGGCGGGCATACTAACGGGCGATTGGTTTCGGTTGTTAGGGCTAAATCTGAATTTGGGGCCCGTGCTAGATCTCGCCTATGATGCCATTACGGCAAATGGCGAGAGATGGCACCACGACGCGCAACGTGTCATTGATTTCGCTGGCCAATGGAACCGCTGGCTACGCAAACGCTCGGTCGCGAGTTGTGCCAAATCCTTCCCGGCTGGCGGGCGCGCACGATCTGACGCACGCCACGACCTGCCGACGTGCCCGGCGACCATGGACGACTTATTGCGCTCGGATGTGATTCCTTACACTGCGCTCATGCCCGAGTTAGATGCCATCATGACCAGCCACATCGAGTTTCCACACATCGATGCACAGTTTCCCGCTTCGCTGTCGCCGCGCATCGTGAGGCGTTTTCTGCGCGACCAACTGGGTTTTGACCGGCATCTGGTGATAACGGATGATCTTGACCATGACGCCATCGCTCGGCGTTACGGGCGCGGCCCGGATGTGAGACTTGCTATTGAGGCTGGCAACGACTTGGCGTTGATAGGCCATGCCACTGGCACGGCAGAGGTGGCCGCGCGTGCCCTAGCCGATTTGCCGCGCGCGCTCACCGCAGAGGCCCGTGATCGCGTCGAGCGATTTCGCGCCCGTACGCTCGAAGCACCGTTAGCGTGGTCGGCCGAGAAGTGGAATGCCACTTGTGCAGCGATGGCCATGCTTGCGGCGGAGGTTCCCGAGCCGTCTGATGGCCGTCTCTATTGATCACCTGTGCCCGGGGCATTCAGTGGACCAACCCGCACGTTTTTGGCCATGGCCCGGCGGTGCTCGTACAGTTTGACGATGCTCCAGAGGGTGGATAACACATAAACAAATAACCAGAAGGTAAAGGCGCGCGGTACGGCACGAGCGGCTTGGACTGGTAATTCTGATAGTGAGAGTAAGCTTCCCGATGCGTAAAATGGCATGCTCAGTGGTGAGAGACCCATGAGCCATGAGGCAGTCGGCACCAAGCGTTCGCTGATCACGCAGAGTACGGCACCGATCATGAGCGGGACCACGCCCACAAAAAGTCCAGTCAAGCCGACGACCCGGCCGCCCTTATTTTCTAGCAACGTCTGGCATCCGACACTGGCTACCACCATGACCGCGGAGAAATACCCCAAGACGGTGAGGGGGAGTTCGTGACCCGGAAACCAGCGCGATTCGACCAAGGCGCGAGTAAACCCAAACCACGCGGCCGCCCCTGCAATGGCCATCAACCCGACAAACCAGACTGCCGTCGCGGCATCTGCCAGCCGTGGCAGCGATTCCTCACCTTGTTTGCGGGCACGCCGCCAGCCGCGAATTTGTTGATCCACTGAGGGGGTGATCATCGCGGCCAAAAGACAGATCAATAGCAGCGTAACCAATCCGTAAATCGACGATAATAACACCGCCTCACCGGATGTCGGTGCCCAATCCGGACTCAAGCGAGCCATACGGCTAAACGCACGCGTCGGAAATAACTGGCCCGGCTCAATCAGCGGTAACGCATTGCCTAATAACAAAATTTGTATCCAAATGAAAAATCCTGTGGCCCAGAGTTTTCCTAACAAATGTGATTCGGCCCGCCGCCATTTCCGGCAGAGCATCACCACGAAGGTGAGGATCAGGCCGCCTTGGGAGAATGCGGTAAAAACCGCCTCGGAGAAATCGAGGTTGAAGAACTTCACGCTAGGGGCGAGTTGTTGGCCGGCTTTGACGAGCGCGCCGGCGGTGCGAGGCAGTATGCCAGGTAGGCATTCTGTAAGCACCGGTGTGATGGTGAGATACTTAAAAAACACCAGCCCGAACTTAGCCATTTGAGGAATGACGGTGTAGAGGCAGAACACGAGGCCGATAGATGCTAGAAATGCCCAACGGCGGTTGCGCGCCACGGTGCCCGTCACCAATCCGGTGAAGTGATAGAGGAGCGTAGATGAGGCAACAATCAGATAGAGCGGCAGCCAGACGATCCATTCCACCTCACCGCGCCACAACGACCACGCGGTGAACGGTAGCGTGGCGAGAAACATCACATATTCACGCACGGGCAGGCCGAAGAGATAACCCAACACTTTTGAGAGTGGAGACATCGGGATGAGCCGTTGATAGTCGATCACCCCTTCATCGCGTTCTGCCGTCATGCCACCGGCCACCTGAGCGGTGCCCAAAATGAACAGAATAAACCCTTGGATGACCAGCAGGACGATGATGCCGGGGCGGGCGGCATCCGTCGCGCTCAGGTGCGTGCGCAAACCGATAGAATAGGCTAACGAGACGGCGAACCCGGCAATGAGCACCGTGATGAGCACGGCAATGGCAGCTCCAGGCCAACGCAGGCGCGACTGGCAATAACGCGCGAAAATCGGATTCTGCCAGATATTCCATGCGCAATGGCTGACGGCAGGAGTGCTCGGCGGGTCGAGGTTCATGAGAGACGGTTATTTTCGGCGACTTTCACAAGCATGTCTTCAAAGGACGATCGTTTTTCCTCGAAGGCGCGCATGCGGATGCCGCGCGCTACCAGCCCATCCATCAGGTCGGCCTGCGCCTCATCGTTGCCTGTGAATCCGAAGATCACTTGCGCACCATGGATTTTGAGATCATGCACTGCGGATTGGCTAGCTAACCATTCGGCGGCTAGTTGGGGATGCGCCAACAAAGTAACAGTTAGCACGCGTTCGGTGCGGCCGAGTTGCTGGCGGACTTGATCGACGGTGCCCGAGGCGATGAGTCGGCCTTGGTTCATGACGCAGAGAGAAGAGCACATCTCGGCGAGCTCGCTTAGAATGTGAGAACTCACAAAAACCGTCGAGCCGGCGTTGGCAAGTTTGCGCAGCACGTGGCGCAAATCGCGGCGAGCTAACGGGTCGAGGCCGCTAGCAGGTTCATCGAGGATCAAGACGCGTGGCCGGTGAAGCAGCGTCTTGGCCAGGACGACGCGCTGGGTTTGGCCACGAGATAGTTTGTGACACCACGAGTTGCGCTGTGGCGTGAGAGCCACCTCGTCGAGACACTCAGCGACACGATCCCGCCGCTGAGCTCGGGTACCCAGCCCGTAGGCCGCGGCGTGGAAATCCAGGAATTCGCCGACTTTCAAATCCGAGGGGACGGGAGCGAGGTCAGGCATGTAACCGATGATGCGGCGGGCGCTTTCGAGGTCTTCGAGCACGTCCACGCCATCGAGGATGACCTCGCCGTAGGTTGGCTCCATGAGGGTGGTGAGGACGCGAAACGTGCTGGTTTTTCCGGCGCCGTTAGGGCCGACTAATCCGAAGACCTCGCCCATAGGCACTGTGAGCGTGACATCATTGACCGCCACAAAATCCCCGTAATCCACGCGCAAACAGCGAATATCGATGGCCGGGGGCGCGTCGCTGGGGTGCGGAGAATCATTGCGGCTGCTCATGATGTCTGGCGTTCAGTCATCACTGAGCATATTCCAATCGGCTGGCAAACTCAGGCCCATGGCATCCATCTCTTTCGCCGCTTCTGAGCG
>JBDLWH010000181.1:0-5977 GCA_039804325.1 Verrucomicrobiota bacterium | reverse complement strand
AACGCCGACGCAGACATTGATGGCGGCGGCAGCTAACAATGCGTCAGCGCGTCCGGCATGATCCGGGTTGTGGTCCACACAGGCATAGACGACGCGGGCCAAGCCGGCATCGATGAGGGCTTGGGTGCAGGGTGGGGTGCGCCCGTGAGTGGAACACGGTTCGAGCGTGATATAGATGGTCGCTCCTCGTATCGCCTCCGCTCCATGGCTCGCTTGAGCCGCAGCCAACGCCTCGCGCTCGGCGTGCGCTTGGCCGGCGGCGCGGTGCCAACCACTACCTAATAAAACGTCGTTTTTAACGATCACGGCCCCGACCGGCGGGTTAGGGGCGGTGCGGCCGACACCCTTGCGCGCTTCGATGAGAGCGAGTTGCATCCAGTGATCGTCGGTCATGGGAAGAAGAGGAAGCGTCGATGGGGAAAGGCGGCGGTTTTCTCAAGGAGCGGGGGGTTGTGGCCAATGGACAAGGAGCGGCGAGGCGGTTTTGAGGTGAACCTCACGGTGTGGAAATGGGATATGAATGCCCAATTCGGTAAAGCGTTTTTCGATCATGAGGCGCACATCGCTGGTGACGATCATGGGATTGGTCGTGCCGCCGAGTTTTAACCAAAAATAGAGGGAAAAAATCAGGGCGCTTTCGCCAAAATCATCGAAGACGGCGAAGGCTTCGGGGGTCTTGCAGATCAGGCCGTGGCGGTTGGCAGATTCGGTGAGCACCTCCATGACGACCTGTGGGGCGGTGCCATAGGCGACACTCACGCGCAGGGTGCGGCGCATTTTAGAACTGCTGAGGGTCCAGTTGGTGACGCGGTTTTCGAGAAACAATGAGTTAGGAATCATGGTTTCCACGTCATCGGCCCCGCGGATGATGGACGAGCGGGTATTGATTTCCGTGACGGTGCCGATGATGCCATCGACGTCTAGCATATCGCCCACGCGCACCTTGCGTTCGGCGAGGACAATGATGCCGCTGATGAAATTTTTGATGAGGGTTTGCATTCCGAAGCCGAGGCCGATGGCGAGGGCACCGCCGAAGAAGGCAAACACGGTGAGAGGGATTTTCAGGAGCGCGAGGGTGGCGATAGCCAAGAATCCCCCGACGACAATCATCGCCCAATTGCGCAGGGTTTTGGCTTGGGCCTCGGCGATGTGGCCTCGGGTGACGAGGCTCGTTTGGATGCGGTTGGCGATTCGGGAGAAGATGCCGTAACTGATGATGAAAAATAACAGGGCCCGCAGGAGCCATCCCAGAGTGACCGGAATTTTGCCCGGGATGATCTGGCCATCGACTTCCACTTTGTCATCGAAGGACATCACCTCGAAGGACCAGATTTTTTTGATGGCATTTCGTGCGGTTGAGGCCAGAGATGCGATGTGTTCGGAGGTTTTTTTCTCTTGGGCTTTCGGAGCATACTCATGGTGCCAGCGCTGGATGAGTTTCATCTGCGAGGTGACCGCCTGGGAGATGCGCTTGAGCATGGCGAGTTTTTCGTTTTTGGCCAAGCGTTGGTCGTTGAGGAGGTTGGCTCTGGGGTCATCCGAGGTGACCGAGGCGGCGCGAGATTCGAGGTTGCTCAGATCGGCCTCGCAGCTGGCGATGTCATTATCGGCGATGTGGTTCCACGCGCGAATGCGATCGAGTAAGTCTGTGAGGGATTCGAGGGCCGAGGCGCGGGCGTCGGGGTGAGAAGCGGCGATGATGGCCTGGCGCCCTTGATGGGCTTTTTGGATGATGTTTTCCAACTGGGTGAGGCTCTCGAGGCCTTCGTTGAGGGATTGCATGGCATCAACGCGGCCTTCGGCCACGTCGAGTTTGAATCGGGCGAGTTCCAAGCCATTCGATTCTTCGTTGGTGGCGGCGGCAGAGGCGATCAGGGTGTCCACGGTGGACTGAGCTTGGTCGCGTGCGGTCATGGCCGATTTGAGTCGCTTCAAGAGGGTGGCGGCCTCTTTGTGGATCGCGCCCTTGCGTTCCTCCGAGATTTTTTTGACTTGGGCCAGATCCTTTTCGTTGAAGCGCGCATCGGCCTTGACGGTTTTTACTTGGCGATCCAGCCGCGCGAGATCGATTTTGGCCGCGGTGATGCGGTCCTTGAGGGTGTCGCAGCGGCTTTGCATCAGGCCAGCGCGGGTGGCAAGCAATCGGGATTGGGCGCGAGCCGCTTCAAGGCGCCACTTGGCGGCGGCGAGTTGGGCCGGGGTTGCCTTTTGCACGGCGACGATCAGAGCGCTGACGGATTCCTCGGCGGCTTTCGTTTGAGTGAACGTGGTGGCCAGCAGGTTTTGGAAATTGGACCATGACGACTCGTAGGACGTGAGTTTGATTTGGATCGAGTCGCGTTGGTTGAGCAATTCATCGAGCAGCAAGAGCGAGTAGGGCGGCTGTTCCTTGAAACCGGACCATGCGGCGTCGTCGGCGCGTGCGGTCTCGAGATCTTTGCGGGCGTCGGCGATGGCCGTGAGATTTTTGATGGAACGAGAGGACGTGAGAATCATCTGTTCCAGATCGCGGCGACGATCTTCGAGTTCTTCGGGGTGGATGTCCTCGGGCAGGTTGGCCTCAGCGCCCTGGGCGTCTAATCGCGCCAGTGTGTCGCGTGCCTCTTGGAGCCATTGAGCGAGCCTCGCGCGGCTATCCTCGGGTTTTTCGATGGCGGTGGGTTTGGCCGGGGCAGCGGCATCGCTCACCATTTTCAGGGATGGGATTTGGGCGAGAGCGCTAGTCGCGAGAAGGGCGCCGAGCCAGGCGCATGGGAATAGGGAAGAAAACGAGCGGGAGACAATCATGGTGGGAGCTTGGTGAGGCGGGCCGCGTCAGACATCGCCGCGTTCATCGCGTTCGAGTTGGATGCGGTCGTTGAGGTTGCGGGCTTTGACGCGCCGGTTGCGTTTTGCCCAGCGCTCAATGGCCATCTGGCGCTTTTCCGCACGTTTTTTCAGCGCGGCAATTTCGGTTTCGAGGTTGAGAAAATGTTGGTGGCGTTCGGCGTCTAGGAAGCCGAGGGCCACGGCGGCGCGGATGGCGCAGCCCGCGTCGTTGCGGTGGCTGCAATCGGAATACTTGCAATCAGCGGTGATGGCTGCCACGTCGGAAAAACTTTCGCGCAGCGTGGTTTCATCGGTCCACATTTGGATTTCGCGCATGCCGGGATTGTCGATGAGCATGCCGGAGCCGGGGAGCGGGACGAGTTCGCGCGATGTGGTGGTGTGGCGGCCTTTGCCGGTGGTTTCATTGACTTCGCTCGTCCACTGCCACTCCTCGCCATAAAGTTGGTTGACGATAGTGGATTTGCCGACGCCGCTGGAGCCGACGATGCACATGGTGACGCCCTTTTTGAGGTATTTTTTGAGGGTTTTGAGGCCGGCACCGTTGACGGCGCTGGTGATGTGGACGCGGGCCCCGTCCCAGAGTGCGGCGATGTCAGCGGCGGCCTGGCGGTTTTGCTCGACGGGATAGAGGTCGCACTTATTGACCAAGACGACGGCCTTGGCGCCGCTGCGTTCGATGAGCATGAAGTAGCGTTCCATGCGGCGGATGTTGAAGTCCGGTCCGGCATCGGTGACCACGGCCACAAAGTCGATGTTGGCACCGATGACCTGCGCCTGCGAGCTGTTGCCCGGCATTTTCCGGGAAAAGCACGACTGGCGCGGCAGCGTCGCGCGGATCACATGGTCCTGGTTTTCGTTGCCCAATTCGAGCGCCACCCAATCGCCCACGGCGGGCAGGTCGGCATCGCAGGCGGCTTCGTGCCAGACGCGCCCGCAGAGGATGACGTCGATTTCTTCGCCGCCGTCGAGGAAGGCGCCGAAGTTGATGGGCGACTCGCGGATGAGGCGAGCGGGCACCCAGCCTTTCGCGCGATACGGTGCGAAGGCCGATTCAAAATCCATATTCCAACCGAGTTCCTTCAAAGTCATGGGGCGCGAAGTCTAGCGCGGGATGGCGCGCTGTCGATTCCTGCGTTTTTCGGATTTGAGGTCGGGCCGGCTGGGATGGTTCAGTTGGCCTCCGAGACGACGCGGAATCCGAGGTCGGGGCGGCGCAGTGAGCGGTCGAGCGTCCACTCGCGGGTGAGGGCATTGCTGCCGGGTTTGAGGAATGAGCCGCCGATGATGACCCATTTGCGTTCGCCTAACGGGTTGGCTGGGTTTGTGGCGGGGCAGCGCGTCCACTCGCAGACTGATCCGGCCATGCCCAGGAGGCCAGTGGGTGAGCGGTCGGGAGTTGTGGTTGTGACGGGGAGCCAGTCGGAGGGGACGATGGTTGCTGGGGCGGCGAGGTTTTGGCGCAGTGCGGCGAACCATTCCTCTTGGGTTGCTAGGCGGACTTGTTTCCACTGGCAGTAGGCAAAGGCGTCCCACCAATCGATGCCGACCACCGGGGAGTCGAGGGTGACAGGGTGGTTGTTCCATGAGGTATTGGATTTGGCAGCGGCCATCATGGCTGGCCAATCGTCGGGCTGGTGAGTGGGCTTTTCGCTTGGTTGGTTTTCGTGATCGAACGTGCGTTGGCGGTGGTTTTTGGTGAGGGTTTCCAGGGTTTCGATGAAGTCGGCGTATTGGTCGATGGTCACTTCATGGGCGGAAATGCGAAACGCTGGCAGTGGTTCCTCGGTGCCATCGGGCGTCGCGTAATTTCCCGCTGGAATCAGGAGCGCGTCGGGCAGGCGCGAGCGTGGCGGTGGTGGTGGGAGTTTAGAGCGCAAACGCAGGGCAATTCCCAGTCCGGCGAAAAGCGCGAGACCAACGACGATGGCGATGAGAGCCAAGGGCCGCCTTTTTCGTGGTCGGGTGGGTGAGTGGCTCGATGCGGCGGGCGGTGATGGGTCTGCGAGTTGTTGTTCGATTTGCAGGCAGACATCGCGGACTTGCGCCCAGTTTAGCGGAGTTTCGATGCCCTGGCCGCGCATCCAGCCAAGCAGGGTGAGCATGCGCGTGCTGCCGGCCTGGCCGTCGGCGACTAGGGCGCACAGGCGCTCGCCGAGGTGGCTGATATCGCGGGCGGCTTGGTCGGGTGATCGAGTGCCAGCTATGGCGAGATTGGCCAGTCGGATGACGCCTTGGTTGTCGAGGTGAACATGATGCAAGTCGAGTGGGGACGTCGGTTGACCGAGGGATTCGTGCTGGAGGTGGGCATCAGCCAGGCGGCGCAGCACATCAGCAAGTTGGGCTGGTTGGAAGGGGGGCCCCGTTTTGAGGCGGTCTTCCAGTGTGGTGCCCGCGAGTAATTCGTAGGCGAAAAAGCACAATTCTGGTTCGGCGACCGCCTCATACACTGAGCCCACCAGCGGGTGTTCGACGGCGGCTTTCGCGCGCACATCGGCTAAAAAAGCGTCCTTGTGGTCGGCTTGCTCGGCACGCAGTTCATCGACAAGCACGCGGCGCGATACCGAGACCTGCTCGGCGAGCCACGTCCGGGTAAGGGGATTTTCCGATACAATTTCCTTGAGGTGATACTCGCCGAGTTGGCGGTCATTGGTGGCGGAATTCATGAAATTGGGAACCCTTCATCCCACAGAATGGCCGTGGAAATCAGGAATGATGGGGCGGGCGCTTCCGTCGATTTCCGGCAAGTTTTTGCGGGGGCTTCGAGGCGGCGAGCATGGATTTTTTGGCATCCATTTCTCGGGTGCGTTTGCGCCAATCGCGGAGTGGTGATTTTTCGCCTGGGGTAGGTGGGGGGACGGGGGCGTGGTAGTTGAAGCCTTTGAGGTGTTTTCTGACGAGACGTTGTCTGATGAAGAGTTCGAGGATATCGAGCAGGTTGAGGTCTTGATTGGGGACGAAGCTGATGGCGTTGCCTTGAGCATGGGCGCGGCCGGTGCGGCCAATACGATGGACATAATCTTCTGGGTTGACCGGAAAATCATAGTTCACGACATGGGTGACTCCTTCAATGTCGATGCCCCGCGCCACAATGTCTGTGGCAACAAGCACCTGGGCTTTCCCATCCTTGAAATCTTGCAGCGCCTGAAGC
>JBDLWH010000180.1:0-4643 GCA_039804325.1 Verrucomicrobiota bacterium | reverse complement strand
GTGGGGCGTTGAGGTGAAAGTGGGCGGCGTGTCAGCGGGCATCGGACGAGTTGAGCAATGAGGCGGCCATGGCGCGGGCGTGGGTGCCGCCGCCGCCCAACATGCGGACGAGTTCTCGGATGCGGGATTCGCCGCTGACGGGAAACAAGCGTGAGCGGGTGCGGCCACCTGAGACTTCTTTTTCCACGACGAAATGATGAGTGGCCGTGGCGGCCACTTGTGGAAAATGGGTGATGGCCACCACCTGATGGCGGGTGCCCAGCGCGGCCATCTTGCGCCCCACGGCTCGCGCGACTTCGCCGCCGACGTTGGCGTCGATTTCATCGAAGACCATGAGCGGAGTGGCGTCTTGGTCGGCGAGGGCGGATTTGATGGCGAGCATGACGCGGCTAATTTCGCCGGACGAGGCGAATTGGCGCAGAGGCAGGAGGGGTTCGCCAGGGTTTGGGCCAAAGAGGAACTCGAGGGTCTCGCACCCCTGGGCGGTGGGCACGCTCAGGGCGCGCAGGGGAGCCTCGAACGATGACTGTTGAAACCCGAGATCTTTGAGATGACTGGCAATTTCCTTGGCCAACTTGGGCGCTGCTTTCCGGCGCGCATGGGTCAGAACGTGGCCAGCCGTGTCGAGCGCGGCTCGGCAGGCAATGAGTTCTTGTTCCAGCGTGGCAAGATTTTCGCTCCGGTGCTCGATGGTGTCGAGGCGCGTCGCGGCGGTGTCGCGGCGGTCGCGCACCGCACTCAGAGTGGGTCCGTATTTGCGCTTGAGGCTCTCCAACAAATTGACGCGATCTTCTAGGGCGGCGAGCGAGGTGGAGTCGATGTCGAGGGATTCGACGTAGTCGGTGAGGTTGCGGTCGAGATCTTGGAGTTCGATGACGGCAGATTCGAGTGATGCGGTATGATGGCGAACGGAGGGGTCGAGTTTTTCGAGATCCCGCACAAGGCGTTGCACGTCGGTGAGGCGTTCGAGAATCCCTAGTTGGCCGCTGAGAGCGGTGGTGGCGGCGGCGGCAGATTCGACAAGGCGGGTGGCATTGGAGGCGCGGCGCCAGCGGTCGTCAAGGTCTTGCTCGTCATCGGGTTGGAGGTTGGCGGCGTCGATTTCTTCGAGTTGATACCGGAGGAGTTCGAGTTCCTGATCGCTGGCATTTTCCGCGTGGCGGAGGTCATCGAGATCGGACGATTTGGCGCGCCACGAGCGGAAGATTTCGCGGTAATGAGTTCGGGATGGTTCGGCGGCGGCGTAGGCGTCGAGCATGGCCAATTGGCGATCGGTAGAGAGGAGTGATTGGTGGTTGTGAGGGCCATGCAAGTCCACGAGGTGATCACCGAGGCGTTTGAGCAGGGCGAGGGTGACCGGGGAATCGTTGACGAATTGGCGGTTGGCGGATTGGCCGATGACGCGGCGGACGATGAACTGGGTATCATCGCAGGGTTGGAGGCCGCCCTCGGCGAGTAGGGCGTTGATATCCAGAGGGTTGGGAAGTTCGAAGACGGCTTCCACCGAGCAGAACTCCTCGCCGGTGCGGATGAGTGATTTGTCGGCGCGCTCACCGAGCACGAGTTTGAGGGCCCCGACGATGATGGATTTGCCGGCGCCGGTTTCACCTGTGACGCTGATGAGGCCCGGGCCAAGTTCCCATGCGAGTTCATCGACCAGGGCCAGATTGCGGATTTTGAGCAGGGTGAGCATGCGATGCGCGGAACGTGGCGCATGATGCAAGGATTTCAGGGCGAATCAATGACGCATGAGCCGTGAGAGAAAGATTGGCGCACTGGCGAAAACGAGTAAGCCTAGAAACAGCACCACGGATGAACACAGATTCACACGGATCATCCAAGAGTGCTGAATATGAGGTCTCTCACCCGCTGGGTCAGAGGAGAATCATGTGCAAGTCTCTTACAATCAATGTTCGCCAGTCGTTCATTTTCCATTTAGGAGTCAATGGCCCGCAACGCCATGGGCGCGAAGACGCGTGAGTGATCACGTGCAAGGTGAGTCAACCCGCAAAAATCATCTACCACCTGCCGATGATGGCAGCCGGCACGAGCACGGTGAGCTCGCCGCGATGGACGAGGGATTTGCCGACGGGCGATTGAGGGAACACGGCGGCGAGGCAGGATGAACCGCCGGTGGGGGTGGGGAAAATCGCCCGTTGCGGGATGCCTATCGATCCCTGGCAGCGCTTCGCACCCCACGGGTCGATATAATCCACGGCAAAGGCGCGCGCATTTTTTTCTAGGCGGTCGGCAATGGCCGTGAGGGTGACGAAATGGGCGTCGATGACCACCCATTGTGGGGCGGTGCTGGGAAGCTGGCGCCACGCGTAGCGGCGCAGGCTCACGATGGGCGGCAGCCCCCTGGCCAGCGAGCTATCGATCCGCTGGTAGGCGCGGCGGACCAGTTGTTCCGGGGATTCGCGTGGATTCAGGAAAAACACGTCCTCGCGCATGGGTGGCAGAGACAACCCGGCGGTCATTTCGTTAGCCATGTCGCGCAAGTCGGCCACGCTCAGGCCGCGGCGGCTCCATCGCGGGTGGCCTGGGAGGCTTTTGGACGGGCGCATGCCAATGTCGCGGATCATGGTGGTGACGCGCTCTTTGTCATTCGCGCCGGCCACGGCTGAGCCTGCACGTTGCCAACACGCATTGCCAAAACGCAAGGCGTTGAGCAAGGCCGCCGGACCACACGCGTTGCCCGACACCACGAGTTGGTTGACAGGAACCGCTGAGAGGTTAGGAGCCTCGCGTGCCGTGGCCACCGTGGCCACAGTTAGCCACGCCAAAAGTGCCAGGCATCGGCTATTGCGTGCCTGCGGGCGCATAGGTTTCCACGCGGCTGTTGTTCGATGGTCGGGCGTCCCGCTGCGCACCGCCAAGCGTCACGCTGGATTCCACGCGCATTCCATTTGCATAAGCGTTAGCCGGCTGAGCAATCGGGACGCGGATGGTTTGGACGGTATTGGGGGCGAGGTTGGTGAGGTTGGTGGCAACCGCCCCCGATGGGGTGCGCACCTGGACGTTGGTATTGATGAGGGGTTCCGTGCCGCGGTTTTGCACTAGAATTTCGATCTGGCCGTACGGGTTTTTGGTGTCCGGGGGGAGGATGCGGCTGGAGGCCACGGCCGCGTCGTAAATCCCCGGGGTGCCTGCACTCATCACGCGGCCGATGTCGATCGTTCCGCCGCCCAATTCCGTGTCGGGGCCCGGAGCCCCGCCGTCGTTCAGATAGGCGAGCATCAGTTGATAGGCCTGAGTTGGGGTGAGGTCTCTATTTTCCGCCTCGGTCATGATGGCGGCGATAGAGCCTACGACGATGGGAGCGCTGAACGAGGTGCCCGTGACGCTTGTTGCTTGGTCGCCGGACCATGCGGCATTCACGCCGTAGCCAGGGGCGCTGAGGGCGATGGCCGGGCCGGTGTTGGAGAAATCCAGATGGTTGCCCGCAGCGTCCACGGCACCCACAGCGATGACGCCCGGGTTGGCAGCGGGATAGGACACCTGAGAGGTTCCGTTATTGCCAGCGGCGGCCACGACGAGCGAGCCGGCGGCACGCGCATACTCAAGGGCCATTTTCACCACCGCGCTGTCGCCGACGCTGCTCATCGAGATATTGATCAACGGGGCACCGGCATCGACGGCAGCTACGATGCCCTGGGCAAGCCAATAGCTGTTGGATTCGCCATGATCATTGGCGATGCGGATAGAAAGGATATCTGCGCCAGGTGCGACGCCGGGCGTGAGAGCATTGTGACCAATGATGACGGAGGCAACCGCGGTGCCATGGCCATTTTGGGCGGCAGGGTCCGATGAAAGCTCGACGAGATTGATCGATTGGATGGTGGTTTGGAATGCGGAATTGGCCGTCACGCCAGTGTCGAGAATGGCGATGCGCACGCCCTTGCCCCAGGCCGAGTTATCACCCGTGATGCCTAACCAATCGAGCAATCGGTTTCCTAATGCCACAGCTCCGGGTTGCACCGTTCCCTCGCGCGGGGTGGGCAAGTTCACAGGAAACACAAATGACGCCACCATCTCGCCAGGGAGCAGGGCCAAAAGATCTGCCACATCGGCAAAGCTGACGTGCAGGGCGTTGAGCGCGTCGAGGCGGCCTAGCAGGTGGATTTTGTCGCCCTTATTTTTGAGGAAGCGAACCAAGGCGTCCTGGTTTGGGAAGAGTAGCACCCGCTGGCCTTCGAGGGCACCTGCCTGCATCGCCTGCGCGTCACCCCGAGGCGCATCCAATCGCTTGCCTGTGCGGAATCGCGGGGCTGGCTCATCCACTCCAACCATCGTGTGAGATGGCGCATCCTGCCGCGAGGCATGACGTGTCGGCGTGGGTTTGGGCACTGCGGTGGTCGCCACCCAATAACCGCAGAAAACGGCCATCACGAAACCCAGTAGAAAGAGTAAAGGGCGCACTCGCATAGCGGACAATCAATCCCGGAATCGAGGGAATGTCACGGGCGCATTACGCGCAATCCTCAACGCTTTGATACGGGCCGCGCGATATCCACAATCGTGCTCACCGTGGGTTGCAGTGCCCCGGGCGTGACATGAACGATGAATAGCCGGCGACAGACATCGAGAAATTGCAATTGGCGCTCGGTGAAGGGCGTCCATGCGTCACCGTCTTTGACGTA
>JBDLWH010000179.1:0-3309 GCA_039804325.1 Verrucomicrobiota bacterium | reverse complement strand
TCGGTGATCATCCGTGGTTCCATTTCTGATTCTAGGGTTAGCCCATGAAATCCGCGCAACTTCGCGATGGCGCATGGCTAAAGCGGGCCGCGTGATGGCGGCGAATCCCGCTTGCCCCGAGCCGCATCATGATTACCCTCGCCCGCATGTCATCCACCCACGGCCAGGTTTTCCGCATCCACACCTTCGGGGAATCCCACGGGCGCGGCGTCGGGGTGGTCATCGATGGCTGCCCGCCGCGCCTCCCAGTTTCGTTAGAGTGCATCCAACAGGAACTCGACCGGCGCCGTCCTGGCCAATCCGAGATCGTGACGCCTCGCAATGAGGCTGACCGCGCGGAAATCCTCTCTGGCGTGCATGAGGGGCTCACGCTTGGGACGCCGATTACCATCGTCGTGCGCAACACCGACCACCGCCCGGAATCCTACGACGAAATGGCCACCACCTACCGGCCGAGCCACGCCGACTTCACCTACGACGCGAAATACGGCATCCGCGCGCCATCCGGTGGCGGCCGTGCCTCGGCCCGCGAAACCATCGGGCGAGTCGCTGCCGCCGCCGTCGCCAAACAAGTGCTCGACACCCTGCATCCTGGCATCGAGATCCTTGCCTGGGTGGAATCCATCCAAGACCTCCAAGCCAACGTCGATCCGACCACGGTCAGCGCCGCGACCATCGAATCCAACCTCGTGCGCACCGGCGATCCCGCGATGGTCGAACCGATGATTGAGCGCATCAAGGCGATCCGCGCCGATGGTAACTCGGTCGGGGGCGTCATCCAGTGCGTCATCCGCCATTGCCCGCCGGGCCTGGGCGAACCGATCTTCGACAAGCTGGAGGCCGATCTTGCCAAGGCGATGTTGTCCATCCCCGCCACCAAAGGGTTCGAAATCGGCTCTGGTTTCGCTGGCACCCTGCTGACCGGCCGCGAGCACAACGACCCGTTCCGCATGGCCGATGGCAAGGTGCGCACGACATCGAATCGCTCCGGCGGCATCCAAGGCGGCATCTCGAATGGCGAACCCATCGTGATGCGCGTTGCCTTCAAACCCACCGCCACCATCATGACCACCCAGGAAACCGTCACCTCCGATGGCCATGACACCGAACTCGCCGGCAAAGGCCGCCACGACGCTTGCGTCCTCCCTCGCGCCGTCCCCATCGTCGAAGCCATGGCCACCCTCGTTCTTACCGACCACCTCCTGCGCCAAAAATCCTTGTCTCACTGAGGAATCCCCAAAAAATCTCAAATCTCAAATTTCAAATCTCAAATTTCAAATCTCCTCCTCTCCGCCATGACGATCAATCTCACTACCATCGCGCTGGCCATTTTTGTGATTTGCGCGGGCTTTGTGTTATTGCGGGGCATGCTCAAAATCCTCCTCGGTTGCCTCGTTCTCGGGTCGAGCGCTTGGTTGGCATTACGCGTCTGGCAGCTCGCGCCGGATCTCGTGAAAGCGTGCTTGGGCATCCACCTCCAGTGGTTAGCCACCGCCTTGCCCATTGCCACGTTTCTCATCACCTTCTTCATCGGACGAATGGTGGTCAACCTCCTGGCCAGCCCATTTCAAAAATCCTCCGGCGACCGACCACCGCTCACCCTGATGCGCTTGTTAGGTGCCGCCTTGTTCACCCTTATCCCCACCGGACTCATCGTCACCCTGATCGCGATTTTTATCTATCATGCTGGCTCGATTTCCGAAATCCAACAGTCCACTCACAAGAATAAGCCCACCCCCACCAGCGAGCTTATCGACACCCTCAAAGCCTCAGTGGTGCAAGTCATCCCGCCCGCTTGGCTCAAACTCTTTGATCCGCTCATCGATCCGACGCGTGTGACCCTAGCCAAAATCATCACCGAGCAATCCCAACCCCCAAGGACACCCGTCATCGACTCGAAAACCGGTAAACCCATCCCGCGAGCCATCATCGTCAATGACCCGGAACTCCAAAACCTTGCGCGCGACGGCCAATTTGCCACCTTGCTGCGCTCACCGCTGCTCACCAAAGCCCTGAACGATCCCAAGGTGCAGGATTTTCTCAAACATTTCCAAAATTGACCCCATGGGGCGGACGTCGAACAATCCGGCGAACTTACCATGCGGGTGCATCCACCACATTGAACCATATCCCATGTCCTATCTCGTCACTATCGGTCTTGAAGTCCATTGCCAGGTCAACACCACCACCAAGATGTTTTGCGCCTGCCGCACGTCGTTTGGCGATACTCCTAACACCCATACCTGCCCAGTCTGCCTCGGCCTGCCCGGCGCCCTGCCCGTCCTCAACCAACTGGCCATCGAAAAAACCCTCCTCACCGGCCTCATGGTCCAGTGCTCGTCTCCTGATATCTCAAAATGGGACCGCAAAAATTATTTTTATCCGGACATGCCGAAGAACTACCAGACGACGCAGATGGAGTTGCCGTTGTGCATCGGTGGGAGTGTCCCGCTCTATGACCATTGTTATCCAACAGATAGCCGGAAATCCATCGCCAATCCCGGCAAGCAAGTCCGCCTCAACCGGATTCACCTCGAAGAGGATGTTGCCAAGTCCACACACCTCGGCAGTTCCTCACTCATCGATTTCAATCGCGCTGGCACCCCACTCATGGAAATTGTCACCGAGCCTGACCTCGAGTCTGGTGAAGAAGCATTTGCCTATCTGCGCTCGCTCCAAATGATCCTCCAACAAGGCGGCGTCTCCGATGCCGATATGGAAAAAGGCCAACTTCGATGCGATGTGAATATCTCACTGCGCAAAAATCATGACGACCCGTTAGGCCCAAAAGTTGAACTCAAAAACCTCAACTCCATCTCGGCCATCCGCCGCGCCATCCACTTTGAAATCCACCGCCAAAGCGAGGATCTCGACCGCGGCATCCCACAAATCCAATCAACTCGGCGCTGGGACGACGACCGCAGCGAGACCCAGCTCATGCGCACCAAAGAGGACGCCCACGATTACCGCTACTTCACATGCCCGGACCTCTTGCCCATCCTCACCGCGCCGTTGTTAGCAAAAGTCCGCCCGCTCGTCCCCGAACTCCCACACGAACTCGCCGCGCGCTTCGAACGCGACTTCGGCGTCACCGCCTACGACGCATCCGTCCTCTCGTCAGACCGCCACCTCGCCGCCTATTTCGAGGCCACCCTCGATAAGGCAATCCCCGGAAAAAAAACCGCCAACTTCATTATTAACAATTTGTTAGGAACCCTCAACGAGCACGGCATCGCCATCGACGCCTGTCCGGTCACCCCGGAAAATCTGCGAGCGCTCCTGGGGCTGATGGAAAACGGCACGCTCGCC
>JBDLWH010000178.1:0-6528 GCA_039804325.1 Verrucomicrobiota bacterium | reverse complement strand
CAATGCTGATGACGCTGGAGGGTGATGAGAAGCTCATGCTGGTCAGGCCGGTACACCCATCGAACGCGTTGCTCCCAATCGTGGTGACGCTCACGGGAACCGTGACGCCCGTCAGGCCGGTGCAGGACTGGAACGCCGAGTTGCCGATGATCGTCACAGGCTTACCAATGATGATTGCTGGAATATCGACGACCCCCCCTGCATCGGCTGAATATTTAATGATGGTAATCGAGTTGCCGTCATCGGTGTAGGTGAAATTGCCGAAGGTGTCGGCTAAGAGGCTATTCATCATGCAACAGAGAAGCACGAGACTCAGGGGCAAGGGGAATCGGCCTAAGGCTTGCCGCATCGCACCTGCGACGGACGTGACGGAAGCCAATGGGGTGCCCGCACGAGTGGGGAATTGATGGGTCATACTCGCTGTCATGTTTGCTTGAATTTCACAGGACGGTAACGGTTGCCCGACCACGACCAAGTCAAATCTCACCAACTTCTAACATTGCGATCTATCCAGCAAATCGACGCTTTCAGAATTCCAATCCAAGATATGAAGGTGATTCTTTCTCTTTAGCACCAGAACCCGGGCTGCGCCGGGGCGTGGAAGGAGGAGGAAGTCATGGCGGCTGTTCGCAGCGCGAGGCAGTGATATGACGATTCGCAACCCATGACCAAGTTGCAATTGCGTTTTGTAACAATCCCCAGTAAACAAGCCCGCACATGCGCGCAGGAACCCAAAAACACATCCTCGTCGTCGGAGCCGGCCCTGGCGGGCTTACCGCTGGAATGCTTCTCGCCCACCGCGGGTTCCGCGTCACCATCGTCGAAAAATCCGACCGCGTCGGCGGACGAAATTCCGAACTCAACCTGGACGGTTTCTCGTTCGACCTTGGCCCGACATTCCTCCACCAAAAATTCTGCCTTGATGAGATCTTTGCTGAAACCGGCAGCGCCAGCGAGGATCATCTGGAATTTGTCGATCTCAACCCGATGACCCGCCTGAGTTGGGGTGACACATCGCTTCACACGTTTAGCGACACGGACAGAATGGCAGCGGAGATTGAGCGGGTGTTTCCGGGCAGCAGTGGTGGCTTCCGCCGCTATATGATCGACCATGCGGAAAAATTTCGCAAAATCTATCCGTGTCTGCAACATCCTTTCCACTCGATCACATCCTACCTGCGTCCGGGACTCCTCCGCGCACTCCCCTATGTGCTAACTAACCGCAGCGTGCATGACGTGCTCGGTGATTACTTCGATGAAGAACGCCTCAAGCTCGCCTTCACGTTCCAGGCGAAATACCTCGGCATGTCACCGTGGCATTGCCCAGCGCTTTTCAGCATCCTTTCCTTCACAGAATACCGGTATGGCGTCTATCACGTTCAGGGCGGACTGAACCGCATCTCGCACGCCATGGCCAAGGTTTTTGAACAACTCGGCGGCGAACTCCGCCTGGACTCACCCGTTAGGGAACTCAACATGGCGGGAAAAAACCTCACCGGTGCCGTGCTCGAAAACGGTGAAAGTATCCAGGCCGACGCCGTGGTGATCAACGCCGACTATGCCCACGCAGCCACCCAATTGTTTAATGGACGCAGTGAACCCGAGGAAAAAATGCGGCGTCGCCAATTTTCCTGCTCCACCTTCATGCTCTATCTCGGTGTGGATAAGATTTATCCTAACGAACCACATCACCATATCCTTTTCGCCGATGACTACCGGGCGAACGTCGCCGACATTCAAAGCCAGCGCCACGTTTCCGATGATATGTCAATTTATGTGAGAAACTCGTGCGTCACCGATCCGCACGTCGCTCCCGCCGGCCAATCCGGGCTTTATGTGCTAGTTCCAACGATCAACACCCGCCACGGCTTCGATTGGCAAAACCACCAAGAGGAATATGCTGATAAAGTCCTGCGACGCATCGAGCAGCGCACCGGCATGAAGGATCTGCGCGACCACATCGTCACCCAGCGCATCATCTCGCCTGCGGATTGGGAAAGTTCATCGATTTTCATGGGCGCGACCTTCAACCTTGCCCATACCATGCGCCAGATGCTCTACCTCCGCCCGCATAACCGTTATCAAGGGTTTAACAACTGCTATCTCGTCGGCGGCGGAACCCACCCAGGCAGCGGCCTGCCAACCATCTATGAATCCGGCCGCATCAGCGCCAACCTCATCTGCAATCAATTCGGAGTACCCTATCAATCGGTCGATCTCGCATCTGACTATCTCCGGGACGCCTGAAAATCGGACCGCACGGCCCCGTTTGCCACAGTCGTAGTGAAGATAGATGAACCCGACTCAGCCACACCAAATATGATTATTGTTGGGCACGGCGAGCAATCTCTCTGATCATTCCACTAAAAATCAGCGCATGAAATGGATAGAGCAAAACCCAATAACACCAACCTGTCAGACCTTTCGGCGCAAAATATGCCGTCTGCGATAACACAACCAGTCCGTCATCGCGGGTCACCACATCGAACTGGAGCCACGCTTTCCCGGGAACCTTCATCTCCGCTCGCAGCCTGAGCAACCCATCCGGCTCTATCCTCTCCACCCGCCAAAAATCCACGGCGTCTCCGACACGCAGATTGTCAGGGTCTCGGCGGCCACGCCGCATCCCGACCCCACCAAACAGGCGGTCAATCCAACCGCGGATCTGCCATGCCCAATCCATGCATAGCCATCCACGCTTGCCACCCAAACCACTGCAAATCGCATAAACCGCCGCCGCCGGTGCCGCGACACGCAATTGGCGATGCTCGCGGATCATGCCCTCCTGGTTCGTGAGAACGACGGGCGTCGAGGCTCCCTGAGACGTGCTCAGCGCATCACTCCAAGTTGTTTCAATGCTGCCCGCCTCTAGCACAGAAAGCGCGCGTTCCACCGACGTGCGGTAACTCACTGGCTGAATGTCAGGAAACAGCGCGCGAGCTGATAGATCATTGACTATATTTTCGTTGCGCAGTCCTTCGATGAGCGGGCGGGCGATCACCGACGGGATCGGCGTCACTAAATTGACCCACAAAGATGACAAGCGTGGCGTTAGAAATGGCACCGGAAGCAGCCAGCGCCTCAGCCCACGAACGTCGGCATAGATCTTCATCATTTCCCCATAAGTGACGACCTCTGATCCTCCGATCTCAATGATGCGTCCCATGCTCGCAGGGACATCAATCGCAGCCACCAAATGCGCCAAAACCTCACGGATCCCAATCGGCTGCGTGCGCGTACTAACCCAGCGGGGACAGATCATCACCGGCACGCGTTCCGTTAGGTAACGGATCATTTCAAATGAAATACTGCCGGAGCCGACGATGACCCCCGCCCGAAACTCCGTAACCGGAACACCGGCCTGCCGCAAGGACTCGCCGCTTTGCTGGCGTGAGCGCAAATGCTCGGACAATCCAGATGATGAATCTGCCAGGCCACCAAGGTAGATGATGCATTTCACCCCTGCCGCGCGTGCGGCCACGCCAAAATTGGCAGCGGCAATGAGATCTTGGTGATGAAAATCCGCACCGCCACCCAGGCTGTGGACTAAGTAATAACAAGTATCCACCCCGTCCATGGCGACCGCTAAACTATCAGGACGCATCACATCTCCCTCGACAATCTCTACGGCATCGTGCCACGAGCGACCATACAAGCGATTAGAATCGCGCACCAAACAGCGGACATGATGCCCGCGTTCTAGCAGCAGTGGGACGAGTCGGCCACCGATATAACCGGTTGCGCCGGTCACCAATATGATGCGTTGTGGATGGTTATTCATGACTTAAAATTACCTTCAAGCGAGCGCGCAGGTGACACAGGCGGATCCGATTGTAGCGTTGGGCAATGATGCACGGCAGGTTAGCGATGATGGCATAGGCAAGAATCACGCAATTCCCCCACCATGGATTCCATAGGGAAAAAACCGGCACCATGAGGAATGCACAGAGATGACATAACTCGCCCCGCCAGGTCTCTATGATGAAACGATCCAGGTATGCCAGATCGGTCGATTTCATTTCGCGCTTGGGGAATGCTGCGCCAAGCCAATTCGCCCCGTCCGGCAAGAGGGATTTCCACCGCTTGATCCAAAAAAATCTCTGGTAAAACGCCGCCGATTCTAACATCGGCGGCGGATGGAACCAAGTAATCGGCATGCGCGTAAATCCCCATGCCAGAGCCAGCTGAATGACTGGCCACAACACGACATTCAGGATCACGATCCAGATAGTTGGAAGTTCAATCGGCATCGACGTCCCGTCCTTTCCATGTGACCGTTTTCCCTGATTTCATCGCCGACCCCGCGAAGATCGCGAAAAAGAACATCAGCGGAACCGGATAAAACAGCATCATCGCCCAGCCAAAGGAGCCCAGCTTTCTGCCGATCCATGCCACTTGCAACGAACACAATAGGCTGGCACATCCCCAGAGGTGCCAATCAACCGTTAGAATTGCCATCAGCGGAGCCAGCATCAGCCCGGTCATCCAAGCGATTACTAGCAGCAGGCTGCCAGTGGACGTGCCACCGGCGGCGGCCGCGAATCCCTTCGTCCAACCACGTATCATTTCAGATAGTCCGTGTGGATACATTCGGAGCGACACGATACCCTTACCCGTCATACTCAGCAGTGGTACGCCAACGGCCCGGAGTTTTTCAGCCAAGCGAAAGTTTTCAAGGATGTGACCGCGGACGGCGGCGTGCCCGCCTCCGAGGTGATAGTGATGACTGCTCACTAGCAGGAACTGGCCTAGCAATCCGTTTGGAACGGTGCCGGCCGTCATGCAAATATTGAAAAACAACGAGATGTCCTCATAGGTTTTACGCACCGCATGATACGGCGAAATCGAAAGCGCTCCGTCGTGGCGGATAGAAAGCACGCGTTTAAGTCCGCCCGGCTCGAACCAGGTATCCGCATCCATAAATAACAACCACTCGCCCCGTGCCGCCATCGCTCCGTGATGGCAGGCCCATGGCTTACCGTGCCAACCGTCAGGAAGTGGCGGCGGAATGATCACCTCGGCACCAAACCGTCGCGCGATATCTGCGGTACCGTCACTCGATCCATCGTCAATCACTAGTATTTCAACAGGTCTAATGGATTGCGAATGGATTGATTGCAAAAGCATTGGCAGATTATGAGCCTCGTTTCTAGCTGGGATGATGATGCTACAATCGCGCGTCGTATCGGCCATGCGGGCGATGATGGGCCTGCGGCATCGGACCGCGAGAATCCATCCCGCCGACCACAATCCGATAAAAACGCACCACATCATTTCTGGTCCCAGGTGATGATTTTTTTGGCAACATTTTGCCCGCAGAGTACCACCATCGGCATGCCACCTCCAGGGTTGACTGAACCGCCGACAAAAAACAAATTTGGGTATTGAGTGCTTTGTTTCGGGGCTTTAAAGGCCAAGTTTTTGAAGCGATCGCTGACGACGCCATAGATCGATCCTTTATTAGAATAGTACTGTTCGCGGATATCGAGCGGCGTCCAGCAATGTTCGAACACCACATGTTTGCGTAGGTCGGTGAGGCCCATGCGCTCCAGCTTAATGAGTACTCGCTCCTTGAAAACCATGTAATCCTCACGGGTGAGGGGGCGCTCGTCATTGATGTGAGGAATGTGTGGCAAGATCTTCAATCCATCACATCCCTCGGGAGCTACCGTGGGGTCGGTTTTGCTAGCGGCTACTAGATAGATTGTGGGATCTGGTGGTAATTGGTGTTTACGGAAGACAGTATTGAAATGCTCCCGCTGGTGAGCTGAGAAAAAGAAATTGTGATGGGCGAGTTGCGGGTATTTCCGGTCCAGGCCGAGTTCGAGCACCAACCCGGAACATGACGGCTCGTATTTTTCTAGGCTTTTCATCAATTTGTCATCTTCATGCAATAGCTTTTCATAGGCTGGAATGACTTCCATGTTGGAGACAATGATGTCGGCGCAATGCCGGGAGCCATCCCGAGTGATGATGCCGGTGACACGGCCATTTTGCTTCTCCACCTCCACCACTTCGCTGTTGAGGCATACCGTCACGCCGAGTTCATCCATCAAGCGCTGCAAGCCGAGTGCGATGTGGTACAATCCACCGTCCACATACCACAGGTCATAACGAAACTGGATGGTGGCCATACAGTTCATGAACGCGGGCGAATGGTAGGCGGATGATCCGACATACTTGATAAAGTAATCAAAGATATCTTGCATGTGGGGCGTCTTCAGGTAGCGCCTCACCCCGCCGTGCATCGTCCGAAATAAGTCGAACTTGAGGAAATTGCGCAGCCCGTAGAACGTCCTAAAAGCAGCGGCTGTATCCAGACCCTGCTCGAAGTACCCAGCATTGACCAAATCATAGAGGTCCGCAGAATACTTGAGAAATCGACGCACGTTTTCCGGGTCTTCGCCCGCCTTGTGTGCTTCCTCGGCCATGCGCACGGGATCGGGGTCGAGATCAACCACCATGCCATCCTCAAAAAAATTTCGCCAGTGCGGGCGGACCGGGCGGATCGGTATGTAGTCGCCCATT
>JBDLWH010000177.1:0-2654 GCA_039804325.1 Verrucomicrobiota bacterium | reverse complement strand
CAATTGCCGAGCTTGCGATCTGCGCGCCAGACCGCTTGTTCGTTCTGGCGCAGCATCGCAGTGAGGCGCTTGAGACCGGTTTTCGATGCGAGCAACCAGGCGGGCCAATGCCATGGTTGGTTAGGACGGCGCATGCCGACATCGAGAATCAACCAGGAATACCGGCACGCAGGCACCTTGGGATTGCCCACGCGATGGCGCTGCCACGGGCGCGTGATCGTGAGGTGGCCGGGTTCTACCAGATAGGACGCGTCACCCACGCTGAAGGGCAACTGACCCTTGGCGACATAACCGATTTCGATTCCCTCGTTGCAATGCCAGTCGAGCCCCCAGTTTTGGTCGCGTGGAGCATCCCAATAGCCGACCATGCAAATCTCCTTCAGGTCGTGGCGTGGCAGCCGTTTGCCGGGATAACTCCCGCGACCCAACGCGGCCAAACACAAGTCACCCTGCCTAGCTGCCTCCTTGAGCGGTTGGCAGGTATCGGCGTGGAAAAGTTCGCGCTTGCTGCGAAAGGTCGTCCGCTTGTTCATAGGCTCTTAGGGTGTAGTATTTACCAGTGGTCAATTTTGCAAGATCAATCTCCTTTTGCGTGCTAGGGTATGTGTGTTCATGAAACGCCACGCCCGCCGACTCATTGGTTTTACCGCTTTATTTGGTCTCGTCGTCGGCAGTGCTCGTGGCGCGGATGCCAAGCCGCAAGTGCCCGTGAAGCCCCCGGTCGCCCAGCCCGCCACGCCCGCCACGCCCGCCACGCCCGCCACGCCCGCCATCCATGCGATGGACATGCAACCCGAATCGCTTGTTGCGGATGCGGCGACAGTCAGGAATTTCAAATGGTTGCAGACCGAGACCAGTCTCGCCCTTTGCAACGGCGACAAAACCGTTTGGCGCCTGGTGTTCGATGCCAAGCAGCCCAAATCCTATTTTCACCCGCTCGCCACGGTGGATGGCGAGGTTCTAACTGCTTTTGAGCCTGCGGATCACCCGTGGCATCGGGGCCTTTGGTGGTCATGGAAATTCGTCAACGGACTGAACTACTGGGAGGAGGACCCGACGACCCATGCGAGTGAGGGTTTGACCGATCTGACTGGAGCCACCGTTGAGCCAAGCGGTGACTTCAGCGCGCACGTCAAGTTATGCTTCAGCTATCACCCGCCCGGCCAACCCCCAATCATGAGGGAGTTGCGTCACCTGTCGATAGGGCGGCCGAATGCCGCAGGGCAGTATGCGATCGACTGGACCAGCGAGTTCACTGCGGGCGACGCACCGGTGAAACTTGACCGCACCCTGCCGCTGCAAAAACCGGGCGGGTTCTCGTATGGCGGTTATGCCGGCTTATCGCTTCGCCTTCCACCAGGGCTAAGCGGCTGGAATTTCCGGACCAGCGAAGGCGCAAACAGCGCGGCCACGGGCAATGGAAAATCCGCGCGCTGGGCCGATCTATCAGGAGCGACAGCCGGCATCGCCGTGTTCGATCATCCCGGCAACCTCCGCCACCCGACACCCTGGTATTTGTTTGAAGGCCCACCGTTGTTTTACTTCAGCCCAGCAGTTTTGTTCAATGATCCTCTCGAACTCGCCGCCCAACAAAAATTAATTCTTTCGTACCGCGTGGTCATCCATTCGCAGGCGGTCACCGGCGAGCACCTCACCAGTGCATGGCGGGAATTCGCGGCCCCGGCCAAACGCTGAATCATTTCTATCCATCCAACCCAACACTACCCATCCCTATGAAAATCGGCTGCTTTGCCCTCATCCAACCGTTTTCGCCCATGCGGCGGCAATTTGAACTCATTCGCGAACTCGGGTTCGACTATGCGGATCTCACCGATAACCACGACGGTGCCACCCTCGGCACCGAATACGGGTTTTCGGCCTCGTTCAGCCTGGATTCTCACCCGGCGACCATCCTCGACATGGTCAACGAGTTTGGTCTCACCCTCACCAGCGTTTGCGCTCATGCCAACCTGCTCGATCCCACCTCCCCGGATCGTTACGGCTCCGCCGAAATCATCAAGGCCATCAAACTCGCCCACTTCCTCGGCGTCAAACAAGTCATCACCACCGAGGGCGATCCCAAAACCGCCTTCGGCCATCAGCTCACCGATGATCAACGGCTTTTCAGCATCAGCGAAAAACTCCACGAACCCGTCCGCTGGGCGAAAACGCTCGGCATCGAATTGTTGCTAGAACCGCACGGCATCCTCACCGACACGGTCGATGGCATGACCCGCATCCTCGACGCCTTGGGCAACGAGGAAACCGTCGGAATCAATTTGGATACCGGCAATTCGTGGCTTGGTGGCGGCGATCCGCTGGAGTTTGTGAAATCCTTTGGCACTCGCATCAAGCACGTCCATTGGAAAGACATGTCCCCGGACATGCTTCCGCTGCGCGGAAAACAATTTGGCTGCGGCATGGGACTCATTGCGTTAGGTGATGGCATCGTCGGCATCGAGGCGATCGTGAAAGAACTGCTCGCCACCGGCTTCGATGGACCCACCACCTTGGAGATCGCTGGCGAAGATGCCGTGAAACTCTCTGCCGATCGCCTCCGTAACTGGGCGAACCAATAAATCCCAAGTCCCAAATCTCAAATCTCAAATTTCAAATCTCAAATCTCAAATTTCAAATCCATGACCTCGACCACG
>JBDLWH010000176.1:0-8781 GCA_039804325.1 Verrucomicrobiota bacterium | reverse complement strand
AACGTGCTGCTGACCGGAAGCATGGGTTATGCCCATAACTTCATGGATTCGGATCGTAAGGTATCTGCCACATTCATCAATGGTGGCTCACCGTTCAGTGTGATGGCTCCCGGTTTAGGTAATGATATCTTCTCCGCCAGCATTGGTGGCGTCTGGTTCATCAATAAATCATGGAGCTTCGGCGCAGGCTATCGCGCAGAATTCAGCACAGACTCGGATACCACCAACTCGGTTGGCGTCGGCTCGTCCTATAACTTCTAATCAAAAGAAGTCGTCAGTTAATTCAGGCACGGTGGTCGTATCCCACCGTGCCTTTTTTGTCGGCATTTATCCTTGCTTCTGCAGTTCAACTTGAGCGGTAATCACGCATGCAAAACTTCCATTGTGCTATCGGGCTGATATTGGGATTCCTTTCGTTTTCCTGCGATGGGAAGAAGCCGGCCGAAGTGAGGACGTCGAGTGGGTATTCGACCGAAAATAACGGAGATTACACCACTCAGGATTTTTCCGCGTGGATGAGCAAAGGCGATATGCAGTTTGCCTATGAAAAACGCAAACCTGGGACGTTTTTCATCTATGTTGAGGGACGCAATCATGGTGGATTCCACCAATATCGTTTTGTCAGCCGACCTTTTCCTAAAGAAAAGTTTTCGGAGTGGTCATCGTTTTGGGGGATGACATCGGAAGCATTTTATCAATTAGATATCAAGATGTTGCGCGCTGGATTTGAGCGGAGCAATTTACAGGTTTTTGAGGACGCCACAGGCCAAGCGTTTTATCAAAGCTTATGGATGAAGCCGACACGTTCGGTATTGGTGACGCCTAGGCTCCAGCAGCCAGTGAATGATCGATAAGCCGTCATGGACTCATGATCATTGGTCGGACACTCTGTCCGATAACGTGAATGAGTCTAACGCTCGGCGGTTGTTAGAGTGGAGCATGGGTAACGGAACGAAAAAACCGCCTGAGCGCGGGGCGCAGGCGGTTTGGGGATAAGGATTCGCAGGGGTTGGTTACTCTGCGGGTGCTTCAGTCGAACCCTTTTGGGTCGGTTTCTCTTCGGCCGTCACATCCACGACGGTTTCGGCAGCCGGGGTTTCGCTCGTCGCGGCTTGGTCCACCCATTCGATGATGGCCATGGCAGCGGAGTCGCTCATGCGAGCGCCGAGTTTGGTGATCCGGCAGTAGCCGCCTTGACGGTTCTTCGAGGCGGGTGCCACTTCGGAGAAGAGTTTTTTGACGGTGTCCTTTTGGTGGAGGAAGGCGATGGCCAGGCGGCGGGAATGAAGGTCGTCGCGTTTGGCGAGAGTGACCAATTTTTCCGCTACCGGACGAAGGGCCTTAGCCTTGCCGAGGGTGGTTTTGATGCGGCCGTGCTCGATCAGGTTGCACGCCAGATTGGCGAGCAGGGCCCGCCGGTGCGAGGCGTTGCGCTTGAGTTTAACGGTTTTGCTACGATGTCTCATCGGGTGCTACGTGTTCTAAAAGTTATGGTTAGTCGTCGAGGTTTTGGGCGATCAAATCGGCAAGGCCGACAGGGGTTTCGTCTTCCGCTCCCAATCGTGGTCCGCGGGAGGCGGCGGCGGGGCCTGCGAGCATGTATGGCTCGAAGGTGAGGCCGAGGCCGAGGCCGAGCTCGACGAGCTTGTCCTTGATCTCGTTGAGAGATTTCTTGCCGAAGTTCCGGTATTTGAGCATTTCTGCCTCGGACTTCATGGCGAGTTGGCCGACGGTGGTGATGTTGGCGTTGTTGAGGCAGTTGGCGGCGCGCACCGAGAGTTCGATCTCGTTGACCGACATGTTGAGCAGCTTTTTGAGGGCGGCATTTTCTTCGCTCGACTCGGCGGGAGCTTCTTCGAATTTCACGGCATTTTCGTCGTAGTTGACGAAGACATCCAGGTGATGGCGCAAGATTGACGACGCTTGTAAGAGCGCGTCTTGCGGTGAGATGCGACCATCGGTCCAGATGTCGATGACGAGTTTGTCGTATTCGGTCATTTGGCCGACGCGGGTGCTTTCGACGGCGTATTTGACGCGGGTGACCGGGGAGAAGATCGAGTCGATGGCGATGACGCCAATCGGTTGATCCTTGCGCTTGTTTTCGTCGCCCGTGGAGAATCCGCGGCCAACGCGCACTTCAAATTCGCAATCGAATTTGACCTTTTTATCCAAGGTGCAAATGATTTGCTCCTTGTTGACGACGTCGAAAATGTGGTCGGACTGAATGTCCCCGGCGGTGATGACGCCTTCTTTTTCGGCCTTGATGATGAGGATGCGCGGCTCCTTTTCATTGTGGCTGAATTTCACCTTTTTAAGGTTGAGCACGATGTCCGTGACATCTTCCACGACGCCTGGGAGGCTGGAAAATTCGTGTTGGACGCCCGAGATGCGCACCGAAGTGATGGCGGCACCTTCCAAGGACGACAGGAGCACGCGGCGTAATGAGTTGCCGATGGTATGCCCGTAGCCACGCTCGAAGGGTTCGGCGATGAATTGGGCGTAGGTCTCGGTGGCGGTTTCCTCGTTGCACACGAGGTGGTTAGGGAGCTCGAAACGAGCAAGTTTGACTGCTGACATGGGGTATCGTGGAATGCCGGGTTACCCTCCAACGGGCGAAATCTCGCCGAAACGAGGCGATGCGGAGGACCGACGGCGTGTTTATCTTGCCCGCGGGGCGCGACTAAATGACGACTCGGCCCCGGTTGCAAAGCATTTTTACCCAATCGGAGACAAAAATTGAGCGATTGCGAGAGGCTAGCTGGAAATTTTGTCAGTGATCGTGGGGGTGATGGCCGTTAGTGGGGGGCAAACGAGCCCGTCGCCCACAGAGGACGCGCGGAAGGGGGCGGGGCGGGAATCGCGATTTGACAGGTGATCTGGGGTTGCGGTGTGACCCTGAGAATCGCTAGCATGCTGGAAATGAGCCGCAGATCGAGAAAACGCAGGAACTCAAATGGGCATGGGTGGCTGGGCAAGGCCGCACTGGGGCTAGTCGTCGTGGGAGTTTTGGCCGCAGGCATACTCTATGCGATGGTGCGCGGGTATCTCTACAGCGATGCATTCCGCAAATTTCTATCCGACAAAGCGAGCAGGGCCGCAGGCGTGCATGGCGATTTTACGCCGTTTCGGTGGGATGGTCTGGCGCTGGAAGCCGCGGCATTCGAAGCGTCGGGTGCCGGGCTCATCACCGCATTGCGAGTGGATGGTTTGCACACCGAGGTGGGCGTGGGTGGTCTGGGCCGTGGAGTGTGGGAGATTCGGGAATCGCGCTTGGAGCGTCTGGAGGTAGCGTTGGATGCGAGCGGGGACGGTGGCGGTGGTCCGCAGTGGAACGAGACGCTAGGGCGACGATTGCAGGGAAAGGAATCTGGTTGGTTCCCGCGCGAGGTCGAGTTGCAAGGTTTGGAGGTGCGAGAAGTGGTGCTAACGGCGAAACTCGCTCATGGCGCGGCGGCGGCATGCGGCATGCGTGTGCGTGTGGTGCCCGCCGGTAAAAATCGGGCGTATCGCATCGAAGTCGCCGATGGCACGCTGCGTCTTCCGTTTGGCTGGGTGCCGGACGTTCGCTTGGCCAGGGCCCACCTTCGCTATCAAGACGGCCAGGTTTTTCTGCATCACGCATCGGCTGACGTCTGGAATGACGGTCATCTTGAGGTGTCGGGCGAGTGGGATTCGGCGGCCAAGCGATATACCGTGGAAGGGAATGTGGCCGGCGTAAAATGCGACCAAATTTTCAACCCCGATTGGTCGAAGCGCGTCACGGGTGACGTGAGTTCGGATTTCACGCTCGAAGGACACGCGGGTACGACCGTCGCGCGTGGACGATTCAAGATGCTCAATGGGACGCTTACCGCCCTGCCGTTGTTAGACTCCTTGGCGGCTTACGCGGATACCCGGCGATTTCGGGTCATGGCGCTGAGTGACGTGCGCACCGATTGGAAGGCGCAAAACGGCGAGTTTTTGTTCACTGATGTGGTGATTGCCAGTGAAGGATTGGTTCGGCTTGAAGGGAATCTCACGATCCGTGGCCGCGCACTTGACGGCACGTTTCGTCTCGGGCTGGCCCCCGGTACGCTGGCGAGCATTCCTGGGGCGGAGACCGGCGTCTTTGCCCCAGGCGCACGCGGTCTGGTATGGGCACCGCTGCGCATCACCGGCACGTTAGACGATCCCAAGGAAGACCTCACCGATCGCCTCGTTGCTGCGGCCGGCTTACGCATGTTTGATGTCATCCCAGAAACCGGCGAGAAGGTCATGAAATTCACACAATCGTGGCTCGGCAAGTCCCCGTCCGAGGCGGTCGATCAAGGGGTGAAAATCATCGAGGATGGCAGCAAGACGGTGCGTGCCGTCAGTGGCATCTTTGGCGAAATCCTCGGAAGCCCCGTGCGCCCCGCCCCCGCACGGGAAATGCCGCAAGCTCCCGTGCCGCCCTGAGGGTTTTGAAATCTTATCGCCTCATGGTAATTTTGCCTTTTGGTCACCGGGTGCTCGTGTTACAAGCCATCGTTGGTCGCACGCGCATCCCAACCCGGTCATTTTTGATGAGTCGGCGTCCGTGTCAAACCACAACGATGGTTTTTCTAACTTTTCCCCCCGAAGTTAGTGATGTCTCTAAAATACTGGCTCCCTGTCTGCTGCAAAACGGCGGTTCCACTCACCGCGATGGTGGGCGAAACTGCGGCTCTATCAAATCGACTGCTAAAACGTTTCAGTAACAAGCGTGGCGGTCATTCGGGCGTGTCGTTGGTCGAAGCGGTCATCTCCATCGGAGTGTTAGCGCTGGTCATTCCCATTGTTTCTGGTGCCTTGGCGCAAGCCGGCAAGTGCATGGTCGTGACGCGGGCAGAGTCGCGCAGCACTTGGATGATCCCGGCCTGCTTGGATGAAATTCAGGCCTCACGCGCCGCCCGATCTTCGTATTTTCCCGCCACCGCTGCGGGGCAGACGTTTCCCTCCGCCGACGACGTCTGGGCGCTCGCGTTTTCCCCTGAGGGCAAAACCATCGGGAAAATCTCCCGCACTCTCTATGACACGGGGACTCGCACCCTCGACGGTCACCCGGTGCGCTACCTCGCCGCGATGACAGCCACCATGGCTCCATCGTGTGGCGCTCCGACGTCGATGCTGCAAGTTCGTATTTCGTTAGAATACCCCGCGCGGTTGCCTGCGGCCCACCGCCAAAAACTCGATTTCTACACCCTCATGCCATGACTGCATCCCCTGACCGATGCCGCGGGTTTTCACTCATCGAATTGATGTGTTCGATGGGAATAGGATCGATGCTTCTGCTAGTAGCGGTGTTTTCGTTAGCCTATTTTGGTGATGGCTACGAGCGAGTCGGCGGTGGGGTGACGACTGATCGTGAGGGGCGTGCTCTGATGGCGAGCTTCGCTTCGGATCTCGCCACGGCCTATTTTCACAAGGACGGCATGATGGAGCAATCCAACGACCGCTGGCCTAAGGACCGGCTGGGATTTCTGAGTTTGCAATCGGCCCATCGTCAGTCCGCTGCGGGATGCATCGCTGATCTCTGTGCGGTAAGTTATCATATCGAAGATGTGATGATTGGCGACAAAACCGTGCGCTGCCTGATGCGCGCGTGCCGTGAGAGCCAAGAGACATTTCAAGCGCTTGAGGGTGACGGGATGGCGGCGCTCTTTGATCAGTGCTCCCACGGCGGCGAACCGATGGCCTTCGGCGTGATCTCGTTTGAGGCCAGACCCATGTCGCGTAACGACTCGGGGCGATGGGTGCCATGGGTGAAAAACCCGCTTGTGCGACCCGATGCCATCGACCTGCGCGTGGTCATGGCGCGACGCGAGTTGGCCGGAAAGCTCAAGCTGCCAGGTGACTGGGACGGCGTGGGTACTTATAGCGGAATGTTAGGTAACCCGTTAGAGGCTAGCAAAAACGCACTTCTTGAGGTTTACGCGGCGCGGATAGATTTTGGAATTCATGAAACTCGTTGATATCAGGCTCTATCACCGGAGACGGTTGGGGTTCACCCTCGCCGCCATCCTTGTCGTGACGGGTGCGCTTTTTGTTTTTTCGTTAGGCATTCTATCTCTTGTGGCCATTGAGCGCCACACCACGCGCTCACTCATTGATGGCCAAGGGGCCGAACTCGCCGCCCGTGCCGGCCTAGCAGAAGTTTGCGCGACGCTCGATGTGGAGGCCGCTAACGATGATTATATGATCCTGCAATCCGCGCTGCTCTCGCCGATTGGGGCAGGTCGCGAGCCTGCTCCGCACCTATTTCTGGCGCGTGCCAATGGGGCAGGTAACAAGCGCACGTCGTTCCGGTATGTGCCGTTATTCAGCGCCTCCGAGCATGCGCCAGACAACTCGCAGCTTGCCGCGCCCCAGATCGAAAATCTGCTAGGTGCCTCTGACAGCCAGCGCATCGATTTCACTACCTTACGCTATCAGGATAAGGTGCGTGCGGCTTGGCATCTGATTCACGATACTCAGGGGCGGGCCGTCGCACGCTACGCCTACTGGGTAGAGGATTTGCAGGGAAAGCTCGCCCCTAAGTTCACAGGTAATCTCACTGGGCCAGAGCAAACGCACGCGCGCGCACCCTATCCGTTTCCTGCGCCGGGCATCAATCCAGCCCCCGCCGCGAATCACGATACGCCTCTCGACCAAATTGCCCTTTATGCCATTGACCCAACGACCACTGCGACGCGTCAAGGCGCACTCGCCAAAACTCTTATCAGGCACCGGTCACTTTTGTTATCTCCTGATTCTGCGCTTGCCGCCGCACAGATCGCGCCGCCGCTTGTGCGCAATGCCACCACCGGGCGGCTCATTGATGTGATAGGCCGGGCAGCCGAGGAAAACCTCACGGCTTGTTGGCAGCCCTATTTTGAGCGTCCGCTGATTCCCGCAGCACCAGGGATCGATGCGGCCGTGGTGGGCATGCCGCGGATGAATCTCAACGCTTTGTTAGTCAAAACCCCCACAACGGCGGTCGATGAGATGGCCGCATGGATTCAGGCGGCCTTGCCAGAATTTGAGCAGCGCAAGGGGGGATTTCCAGACGACTATGTGAAAACCCTCGCGGCAAACGCCATCGACTATGCCGATGCGGATTCCACTATCACCGAGCAAGCTAACGAATATCGGGGGGTGGACGCCACTCCGCTCACGAGTGAGATCGCATTGGAAGTGAACTATGCGGGCATTTCTCATCTGAATGGTCGCAAGATCATGACGTTCCGCTTCAAGCTTTTCGCCGAGCTTTTTAATCCGACGAACCAACCGGTGACCGGAGGAGCGAGGCTCAGTTATGAAGTCGCGCTTCCCATGGATAGCATTGGAGCAGGGATTGGCGGCGAGCCGTTTGATTCGAAGTCATTGTTATCGGATGCGGGGATATCGACGCATGAACTCTCGCAGATTGATGGGCGTTACTGGAGTCCAGAGGTGCAGGTATCTCTTCAGCCAAACCAATACCAATGTTATTTGTTTGCGGATGTGTCCTATCGCATGGATGTCGGGACATCGTCAGATTATATTCCGAATGATACCCCCTTTAGTCTCAATGAGGACCGTGGGGCGTCCGGCTTGTCATTGATGTGGAACGGAACCGTCGTGGAGCGCGCGGAGAGTATTTTGCGCCAGGCGGGCTTGATCTATTCAATCAGTCACGGGCGTATCACGGGTGGGTTCAAGGTGGGAACTGCCGAAACTATCACCAAGGCCGCGCTGCCAGGACATGTGTATGATGATTATCCAAGCATGTATTACAATATGGGAGATTTACGCATGACCCATTACTTGAGAAGCGCGCCTCTTGATGAAAACGCCTACCCGGAAAATACCAGCCCTAACCGCCGCAACATTCGTCTTGTTATCTACCAGAATGATGCGTTGTCCAAACCCAAGGTCTATGCGCGTATGCTACCATCGGAGTGGCCTGATGGCGGACATAACGCGGCTGTGGGCACATGGTCACCAGGCACTCATGACAAAACCGAGATGACGGACGAGCGGTTTGATTTCCCCTATGACAAGCAGATGGGCATGGCGGCTCCACAGTTTATTTCTAACCTCGGTCGGTTCTACAGCGTCACGGAACTCGGACGCGTGTTCGACCCCGTGATGCACGCCCCGGTTTTTGCCATCAGCGCAGAAACCACGAGTTTTCGCAGCAAAGGGGTGCTGCCAGGGGAGCATGATTGCTGGCCAGATATCGTCCGCAGTGAGTCTAGCGCCTATTATGGCGGCGGTAACACGTTACGCATCGGTCGCCCAGAACACACTGCCTTTGACAACTCTCATAGCCCCGGGCTGCATGCTGCGCGGTTGTTAGACCTTTTCCACGTCGGCATATCGCGTTCTGAAAAGCCTGAGGAGCGGGAAGGGCCGGTGACGCGCATTGAGGGGCAGGTGAATCTCAACACCGCGTCGCGTGATGCCCTGCGAGCGCTGGCGGCGGGCGCGCTGGTGATGGACCCTCTGCTCGCGCGGCGACCTAGCAGCGCGCACCTCGAGGCACCCACCATGGCTCCAGCCACTACGCCGCTCGTGCTAGCCGCGCCGGCCTCGACCCTTGAGGGCGACCGCATCGCGGATGCGATCATACGCTGCCGCCCATACCTCAGCACCGGTGGACTAGCAGGTGTTAACGAGTCTAATGGTACCTCTGTTTTTGGAAACCGAGCGCTTTATGCGGAGGATCGCCATATCGAGTGGAGCGACGCGGCGGCGGAGGAAGTTTTCGCGCGTGTTTATGAAGGGGCCACGGTGCGCTCTCGGAACTTTCGGGTATGG
>JBDLWH010000175.1:0-3308 GCA_039804325.1 Verrucomicrobiota bacterium | reverse complement strand
TGACAACGTGCGCACGGCTCGTGGGCATGGACACGCCAGCGGCCGCTGATTGTTCACCAACTCATTTATGAAACCGACTCTTGTTGTTCTCGCTGCTGGAATGGGCAGCCGCTACGGCGGCCTCAAACAAATGGACCCGATGGGGCCTCACGGAGAAACCGTGCTGGATTATTCCGTTTATGACGCGATACGCGCGGGTTTCGGGCGGGTCGTGTTCATTATCCGCGAGGATTTTGCCACCGCATTCCAAGACGGTGTCGGGTCGCGCTTCGCGGGTCGCATCGAGGTGGATTATGTGTTCCAAAAACTTGACGATCTGCCAGACGGGTTCTGCGTGCCCGATGGCCGCACGAAACCGTGGGGCACCGCCCACGCCATGCGATCGGCTCGCCATGCCATCACGGGCCACTTCGCCGTCATCAACGCAGACGATTTTTACGGACGCGACGCCTACCTGCGCGCGGCGGCATTTTTCAGCAGCCTGCCGAGCAATGCCACCAACGAAATCGCCATGATTGGTTATCCACTCGAAAACACGCTCTCCGACCATGGCCACGTCAACCGCGGCATCTGCAAGACCGACGAAAAAGGCTATCTCACTAACGTCGAGGAGTATTTGCACATTGAACGCGAAAGCGATGGGTTCGTGCACGGCAACGCCCTGGACGGTAAGCGTCATGTCATCCCAGCGGGGTCGCTCGTTTCAATGAATTTCTGGGCTTTCGGGCCGGCGTTTTTCGGTCAACTTGAAGAAGCGTTTACGCGGTTTCTTGATGAATCGGGCAGTCAGCTGAAATCCGAGTGTTATATTCCGACGGTTGTGGATCACCTCATTCACGGTGGCTACGTTCAATGTCCGGTCCTCCAAACGACCAGTCCGTGGTTTGGCGTGACCTATCCTGATGACAAACCGTATGTGGTCGAATCTATCCGTAAGTTGGTCGCCCTGGGGATCTATCCGGCCAAACTTGAATGAGTCATTGAGAGCTATCGTTTTGACCGACGCTCTGAACCGGTGCGCGCGCACTTCCATTTCTATGATTGGCCAAACTAACTCTCATCGATTTTTTGATGGAACGAACTGATAGCAAAGCGTTTTTACCCATGTCGCGAGCGGAGATGGACGCGCGCGGGTGGGGTGAGTTGGATGTGCTTCTCATCACCGGTGATGCGTATGTCGATCATCCGTCGTTTGGAGCGGCGATGATAGGGCGGGTGTTAGAAGCGGCGGGTTGGCGCGTGGGCATCGTGGCCCAACCGGATTGGAGGGATGTGGAAAGCCTGCGCGTGATGGGTGCGCCGCGTTTGTTTGTCGGGGTGACGGCGGGCAATTTGGATTCGATGGTGTCGAACTACACGGTGGCGCGGCACAAGCGCAAACAGGATGTGTACAGTGCGGGCGGGGTGCCGGGACGGCGTCCGAATCATGCGTCGGTGGTGTATGCGCAATTGAGTCGGCGGGCATTTCCACGAGTGCCGGTGGTGCTGGGCGGGATGGAGGCGAGCATGCGGCGAGTGGCGCACTACGATTATTGGGAGGACAAGTTACGGCCGTCAGTTCTCACCGATTCCAAGGCCGACATCCTCGTTTATGGCATGGGTGAGCGGGCGGTGCGCGAGATTGCGCGGCGGCTGGCGGATGGGGTGGGGGATTTGAGTGGGATTGCGGGCACGGCTAGAATGTTAGGTGCGAAGGCCAGTGCTGCCGCGGATTTTTCCGATGGGGTGATGCTGCCGTCGTGGGAGGCGTTGCAGGCAGACGTCACCTTGCTCATGGCGCTCACCAAGGTGACAGAGGCCCAGCAATCGCCGTATTGTGGGAAGCGCCTAGTGCAGATGCACGGCGCGCGCGCTGTGGTGTTAGAGCCACCGGCGCTACCGGTTGACGGCGCGGAGTTAGATGCGTTGTATGCGTATGGTTTTCAGCGGCGGGCGCATCCCTCATATCGGGAGGCGGTGCCGGGGTTTGCGACTATCAAGGATTCGGTGATTGTCTCGCGCGGGTGTGCGGGTGGCTGCACGTTTTGCGGGTTAGGCCTGCACCAGGGGAAGTTTCTATCGAGTCGGAGTGTGGATTCGGTGTTGCGGGAGGTGCGCGAGTTGGTGAACTTAGAAAGTTTTCGTGGGACGGTGACCGATTTGGGTGGGCCGACGGCGAATTTATTTGGGGCGCGCAATGGTCATGTGGAGGCGTGCCGTGGGTGTCACCGGGCGAGTTGTTTGTGGCCTGGGATTTGTCGGCATTTTGAGATTTGCGAGGGACCGGGGTTAGATATGTTACGACGTGTGCGTAAGGAGCCCGGGGTGAAGCATGTGTTTGTGCAATCGGGCATCCGGATGGATGTGGCCGTGCGCACGCCGGCCTACCTCAGTGAGTTAGTGAAACACCATGTTTCGGGTCACATGAAGGTGGCCCCCGAACACCTGCATCCCGATGTGTTACGTCGAATGCGCAAGCCCGCCGGAGATTTTCCCGAGTTCATGGAAAAATTTGCGCAGCTCAGTGAGGAGGCGGGCAAGGAGCAGTATTTGGTGCCGTATTTCATTTCGAGTTTCCCTGGGTGTACGGCCCGCGAGATGGGAGTGGTCGAGGGGTTTCTCAAGCAGCAACGGTGGAATCTCCAACAGGTTCAAGATTTTATTCCTCTGCCGATGACGGTAGCCACGGCGATGTATGTGACCGGGCTGGATTTTCTCAGTGGACAAAGGATTTCGGTGGCCCGCAACGCCGGCGATCGCGAACAACAGAAACGCATGCTCCGGCCTAACCAAGCGCCCACGCGTAAAAAGGCAGCGGCGGATTTTGACACGGTGGATTGAGAGGAGAAGCGGGCTATCGGGTGGAAGCCGGACGGTTACCCCAGTGGCGAGAGGAGGTGAGTGAGGGTTTCGACGTCGATCTTGAGTTTGGTCGTATCCTCGGTGAGGAGGGCCTCGACGAGGGCTGACTTGTGTTTTTGGAGGTCGAGGATGCGCTCTTCGATGGTCCCGCGACACACGAGTTTGTGAACAAAGACCGGCTTGGTTTGGCCGATGCGGTGGGCGCGGTCGGTGGCTTGGTTTTCGGCGGCCGGGTTCCACCACGGGTCGTAGTGGATGACGGTGTCGGCGGCGGTCAGGTTCAGGCCGGTCCCCCCGGCTTTGAGCGAAATGAGAAAGATAGGAAAGGCACCAGACTGGAATTTTTTGACGAGGGTTGCGCGGTCTTTTGATCGGCCGGTGAGTTTGAGGAATGGGATATCTTCGAGAACGAGGTGTTCCTCGATCAGGGCGAGCATGGAGGTGAACTGAGAGAACAAGAGAATCCG
>JBDLWH010000174.1:0-5001 GCA_039804325.1 Verrucomicrobiota bacterium | reverse complement strand
ATCGATGGGTTGAGCCCAGCCATCGCCGTCGAACAACGAAGCGGAAGCCTCAACCCGCGCTCGACCGTGGCCACGGCGACCGAAATTCATGATTACCTGCGCGTACTCTGGGCGGCGGCGGGAGTGCCACATGACCCGCAAACAGGTGAGCGACTCCAACGGATGGGCGCGAGCGACATCGTGAACGCCCTAGCCGCCATGGAGCAAGGAACCAAGGTGGTGGTGCTGGCACCCGTGCCCGACGAGGAACTGGCGGAACCCGCGAGATTATTAGCCAGTTTGCAGCGTCAAGGGTTCATCCGCGTGCGAGTGGATGGCGAGGTCTGTGAAATCGACGATGCGCGCCACGCCTGGCCGGACGCCCCTCCAGTGGTGGAAATCGTCGTGGACCGGCTGATCATACGCCCGGGTGGAGAATCGCGCCTCGCCGATTCGGTGGAAACCGCGCTGCGCCTCTGTGGTGCCGAAACGCGCGCCGCTGTCCAAGAACCCACCTCCAATAGCTGGCGCGATCTGAGCTTCCAGACATCCTACCGCAACCCCCACACCGGATTCATCATCGGCGACCTCTCACCCAAACATTTTTCCTTCAACTCCCACCTCGGGGCCTGCGACGCCTGCGAAGGAGTCGGCACCCAACGACCGGAAACCCCATCCACTAAACGCCGCAGCGCGCCGCCCAGCGATCCCCTCCCCTGCCCTGTCTGTGACGGCCGCCGACTCAAGCCAGCATGGCTCGCCGTGCGCATCGAGGGCCGTGCCAACCGGTGGTTAGGCATCCAAGATTTCTGCATGCTCGGCGTGGCCGAAGCCATCGATTGGTTAGATGGCGTGATCATCGATCCCACCAAAAACGACGTCTGCCAACGCCTCGTGCATGACGTCCGGTCACGCCTTGAGTTTCTCACCCAAGTCGGCCTCGATTACCTCACGCTTGACCGCGCGAGCGGCACGCTCTCCGGCGGCGAAGCCCAACGCATCCGGCTCGCCACCCAACTCGGAGCCGGCTTATCCGGGGTGATTTACGTGCTCGACGAACCCAGTATCGGCCTGCACCCGGTGGACACGGGACGCTTGATCGGCGCACTGACCAGGCTGCGCGATGCCGGCAACACGGTCGTCGTCGTCGAACACGACGAGGACATCATCCGCGCCGCAGACCACCTCATCGACCTCGGCCCCGGCGCGGGAGCTAACGGCGGACTACTGCTAGGCTCGGGCCCGCCCATGACCATCACCTCCCCCACCGGCCAGTGGTTACGAGCGAAACCGCGAACCGACGCACCCCAATCAGCTGACAGCTCGGAAAACCATCCCTGCTTAGCTGATGCGCCTCATTCGCTGGTCATCCGCGGTGCCCGCGAACACAACCTGAAAAACCTCGACGTCACCATTCCGCTAGGACGCCTCGTCTGCCTCTGCGGCCCGAGCGGCAGCGGAAAATCCACCTTGGCCGACGACATCCTGCGCCGCGCCCTGACGCGACATTTCCACAAATCCGGCGAATCCCCCGGCAATCACGATGGCATCGACGGGCTTGAACATCTTGAGAAATGCGTTGTGGCCGATCAATCGCCGATTGGGCGGAGTCCGCGTTCGAATCCGGCCACCTTCACCGGTGCGTTCGATCTGATACGAGGCTTATTCGCCCAGCTCGCCCTTTCCAAGCAACGAGGATACGGAGCCGCACGCTTCAGTTTCAATGCCCCAGGCGGACGATGCGCACGCTGCCAAGGCAATGGCCGCTTGAAGATAGAGATGCACTTTCTCGCCGACGCATGGGTCCCCTGCCCCGCCTGTGACGGCCAACGCTTCAACCGTGAAACCCTCGAAGTCACCTACAAGGGCAAGTCCATCGCCGGAGTGCTCAATCTGCCAGCCAGCGAGGCCATCGGGTTGTTCCGCCCCATCCCTAAGCTACGCCACATTCTCACCATTCTCGAAGATCTCGGCCTCGGCTATCTGCCCCTCGGCCAAGCCGCCAACACCCTCTCGGGCGGCGAGGCTCAACGCCTCAAACTCGCGTTGGAACTCGCTCGCCCACAAGCGCCCCACACCCTCTACCTCTTCGACGAACCGACTACCGGCCTGCATTTCGGCGATGTGACCCGATTGCTAAAATCATTTGCGCGCCTGCGCGACGCCGGCCACAGCGTGCTCGTCGTCGAACATCACCTCGACGTGATCGCCGCCGCCGATTGGGTGATCGAACTCGGGCCCGGCGGCGGCGCCCACGGTGGCACCCTCGTCGCCGCTGGCACCCCGAATCACGTCCGCCAACACCCAACCTCCCCAACGGGCATGGCCATGAGGCGGCTCTCACCCTCACCCTAACGACGCCACCACTCCCATCAACGCCCGAAATCCGACTTTCCCTGCGCCATCAAATCGCCCAACCTACCGAGAAATCACCACAGAATCATCGGTTCTTGCAAATTTCGGTGGACAATCCGGGTGTCGGCAGCTACCGAACTTGCCACCCGAGCGGGCGGCGTTCACCCCCGCAAAATCTGGCAGAGTAGCTCAGTGGTAGAGCAGAGGACTCATAAGCCTTTGGTCGGCGGTTCAAATCCGCCCTCTGCTACCAGATCGGGTTCAATGGCTGACGAGGGTTTCAGTTAAAAAACACTCAAAAATTTGGCCCTGTGCCGCTTTTGTGCCGCTTTTCGCAACGACCGATTTCAGAACGGCGTTTTTGCACTCGGAGGAATCCGTGAGATTTCTGGGATTCCTCCCATTCCGACAGCGTGCCCCGCGCTCCGTTTCCTGAACGTGCCTAGCACCGATTTCCTCGCCACTACCTCCGCCGAAAGATTGCTGTCGGCTTTGGACAGGCCAGATCCCAACTCGTGCTCGCACTGGGTGATCGTTTCATCCCGCACCGCATTCATCCGATGCCGCAAAAGTGATTGACTATATTCGCATTATGCGTAATTTATATTCGCTCATGCATTAGCCCCCATGCTCCATGAATCCGATTTCCACTGAAACTCTCGATGACACCTTGTCCGCGTTGGCGGCATTTCTTGAAGATGCCGAGGCGGTGCCTGAGCATCTCGTGCTGATCGGTGGTGCCGCCTTGCTGGCGCTTGGGTTGGTTTCGAGAACCACTCGGGACGTGGACATCATGGCCGGGGTGGATGCCCGAGTTGGCCTCGTCGATCCCCGCCCGATGTCGGAAGCGCTGAAAACAGCCGCTGGCAAGGTCGCTCGCGAACTTGATCTCGACCCGCACTGGCTCAACACCGGCCCGGCCGACCAGGTGCAAGCCGGTCTGCCAGTGGGCTTTCTTTCCCGTCTCACCCGGCGCGACTACGGCGCTCATCTCATCATTTACCTTCCTGCACGCTGCGACCTGATTCACCTGAAACTATTCGCGGCCGTTGATCAGGGCGTCGGTCGTCACACCCGCGATCTCGCCGCCCTTCAACCCACGGAGGATGAGTTGCTCGCTGCCGCCCGGTGGGTGCTGACTCAGGATGCCGGCGAAGTCTTTCCGCAACTCGTCCGCAACACTCTGATAGAAACCGACCATGCATCCCTTGCCGACCGAATTTAAAAAACGCTGCCTGGAGGCTGCCCTCGATCTCCTGTGGCGGCAGTGGTGCAGCCTCGGGGCGGCCGGGCATGCCCAGCCAGCCGAACCCACGCGCATCATCGACCCTGAGGCACTGCTGCTGGCCACCACTCAAATCGGGCACCATGACCCGCGCCTTTTTGATGAATCCCTCGATTGGCTGAGCAAGAACGGTTCGCTCATCCACCTTCAGCGCTTGAAGACCCTTCATGCGGACACCGGACTCGGTGATCCGATCGTTCTCGCGGCCATGGCGGAATGGCTCGTCAAGGAGGGGCGGCAGCCGAAATGGAAGGCGCTAGCGAATGATAAACCCGACGTTGTGGAGACTCGGCCCTTGTTCGGTGGAAAATCACCCAAAGCACCCGATCCGGTGTTTCTGCGTCATGGGCTTCTCCGGGAACGGGTGGTCCTGCGCGGCATGAGCCGCACTCCAAATCCTACGCTTGCCCCCAATCTGCTTCTGGCTCTCCGCGCCCTGATCGGCGTCGGAGCCCGTGCCGAGGTGATTCTGTGCCTCGCCACCGGCCCGGCCGTCCATGCCGCCGAGCTTGCCCGCCTCACCGGCTACAAGCCCCGCACCTTGCAGTTGCTGCTTCAGGAGATGGCGCTGTCCGGTCACGTTCTCACTCAAGAGCCGCCATCACGCCCGCCAGGCAGCACCGGGCGCGGCAGTTCCCGCCGCTATCATCTCCAAGCGGGCGATTGGGCGTTCCTCACCGACGGCAAGCCGCTTCCGCGCTGGATTCCGTGGACTCCACTCTGGCGCATCGTTCAGGAAATCCTTGATTCGCTCATTCAGACGGGCGAATCCCCCAAACACTCGGCCCTTCTTTCATCGCGCCTCCGTGAGTCCCTCGCCGCCCAAGGTCAGGAACTCGCCGCCGCTGGCCTCCTCCCACTTCTCGATCTCCGCTCCACCGCCCCCGGCACCGAAATCCTAACCACCCTCGCCGAACGATTACCGACGGCCTTGGATAGGCTGTAGGTCATTGCCATCATTGAGAGATACCGTGAGCATCCGGCAAACCTGATCAGCGTCCAAGAAGGAATCTTGATTCCACGGGACTTGATCTCGCTGAGAATGCGGTTGTGTTTGCGCTGGGTCTGTTTGGCGAGGGACACTGCGGCCCGCATCTTTCCGTAGTATCGACCCTGCGAGCCAAGGCGGAGCAGCTTGCGCGTCCGTCGTAGGTAAAGCCAAGGTATTGAAGTTGGCCCGAACCGGTTTGGCCGGAGCCGATGGGGAATGAAACGATGTCGGTTTTACCGATGTTGAGCCGGACTTTGGCGCGGGCGACTGCGGCCGCCATGATTCCCTTCATCTCGGCTTGAGCGGTCTGTGGAACAATGAGCATGATGTCGTCGCAGTAGCGACGGTAGAGATGCGGGGTGAAGTTCGACAGCACCGATCCAACCTGCGA
>JBDLWH010000173.1:0-3866 GCA_039804325.1 Verrucomicrobiota bacterium | reverse complement strand
CGCCTCGCCCTTCATAAACCGTCTGATCCTCGGATGTGCAGGCATTGATCTGACCGCCCGCATTCTCAATTTCCATACTCAGTTCCCGTGCGCTGCGCCGCCGGGTGCCTTTAAAAACCATGTGCTCAACAAAATGGGCCAGCCCCGTCGGCAACCCCACCTCATGACGGCTGCCTGCCGGAACGTGAATCGATAGTGCCGCACATTCGGAATCCTTCACGGTCGCTACCGCGAGACGCGGACCGTTTGGAAGTTGCCGCCAATCATAATTTGCCTGACTCATGGGGTGATGATCTGAATTTCGGGTGTCGCCACAGAAGCTGGCCGACACCTCAAGAGTGACTCGGCCAACACAAGATCTGCGGGCGTCGTGATTTTCAAATTGGGATGCTGCGACGCAACGAATTTCACGGGCACGCCGAAAGTTTGGAGAGCGCAAACCTCATCCGTCACGATCAAACCGCGCTCGGTGACCAGGGCGTAGGCATCGCGCAACATCGCCGCCTCAAAAACCTGTGGAGTTTCCATGCACCACAGGTGATCCCTCGCCACTGGCATGGCACTAAAATCCCCATCATCAGAGCGTTGCATCGTCTCGGTGACCCGCCGCGCCAAAGCCGCCGCTCGGTGCTCAATGGCCGCAGCCACACAACGGTCAATGTCGTCTGGCGCTATCAACGGCCTCGCCCCATCATGCACCGCCACCCAGCCACTCTGCCCGTCGAGCGCGGCCAACCCGCGCATCACCGAATCCTGACGACTCTCGCCACCGTCCACCCGCATCACGGGTTTGGAAAATTCCCGGCCATCGAACAGCTTCCATCGTGCTGGCGGGCAGACCACCACCACGGCGCAAATCGAATCGGCCGCGAGAAATGCCTCAAGCGAACGCCGCAGGACGGGGATGCCGTCGAGTGACCACGCCAGTTTGTCCATGCCCATGCGACGACTCGATCCCGCTCCCACGAGGATAGCGGTGCATCGAGGTGTCGGGCGGGCGGGGTCCATGCTCATCAGGTGGCTCATGCCGCCGCCGTTCTTAACTGCTCCCACGCCGCCACGCAATGCGCTAGGTGCCAAACCAACAAATGCACCCACGCCGCCAGCCGCGCCTCTCAACGAAACCCCAGCGCAGGCAACAAAATGTGGCGCACCCTATCCCAATCCACGGGTTCGCCGGGGTAGCTTCTCAGCGAAACCAGCACCGGCTCATTGCCGCTTCGACCCAGCGTGGCGCGCCGACAACTCGTTGCAAACCAGTATTCGATTGGCGAAATGAACTGGCGCTTGCCGTCGTCAAAAAACCAAAGGGCTTCCGCCTGCTCGCTATCTTTGGTGAGGGTGACCAAGATGGCATCGCCGGAGGACACTTTCACAGGGGTTTTCGAGCGGACGGACCAACCGGCGCTTGAAAAACAATAACTGGGATCATGAACGGAGTGGCGGTTGCGCGTGCCGTCGATGACGTTCAGCACTAGCCGACCGCCTCCGCGTAACGAGATCAACGATTGATGGGCCTGTGCCTTGCCCAAGAAGGCTCGGTCGTCCTCAGTGAGTTCAAGCGACCGGGATTGGAAGTCCGGACCAGATGTCGGAAGCGCCGCCAGACGAGTTTCTGCCGACGGCACGGGGATCCTTGGCCACCCAAAACTCAGAATCACCGCCACCACCAGCAGACACCCAAACGCTAGATCCTTCATGGGACCGCCACGCCGCTGTGAAAAAACCGGATGAAAAAAATGCCCAAGGCCCAAAAGAAATATCGCCATGCCAAAACTAAGAGTTGGACGCTCCCAGCCGACGAGCCCGCCCGACATCCAATGGCTCAGAAACCACCCGGTGGCGGGCAACCAAGCAGGAGCAGCGGCCAGAGCTGCCAACGGGACCCACCACGTCCCGAGTAAACCGGGCACGGCGCAAGCCAACGCGAGGTGTTGGAGGACGCGCAACTCGCTCATCGCCCCGGCGGCACTCAGCACCAATGACACCCCAAGCCACTCATAACTCGGCGAAACCGCTAGCCGGTAGCGCTTGAAAAAAAGAATCCCGGGCGCTGCCAGCCAAACGCCAAAGGCCACCGCTCCCCCACGCGCGAAAAGATCGTCACCCCATGCCTTGCTCAACGTGGGCATCGCATTCCATGCAACCAGTGCTACCACTGCCACTGCCAAAATCAGGTCACGACGCGCTTTGCGCATGAGTGAATGAGCATTCATAAGTTGTCAGAGGGAGAACCAATCAGAAAACAATCTCAATCTGACGAGAATTCAATCATGCCAAAACCATCAATGCATCACAATAATTTCGAGTTCCTCGCCGCCGCCCTATTCCTCACATGCCGCTGGGCACCATGACGGCCATGGTCATGGCCCCTTCCGCAGGAAATTTCCGATCAATGATTGAATTCTTCCTAGAAGCCCATTATTCTGCGCCCGCATTCCGCGCACGTGATGATTAAAACCGCCATTCAACCCCATCAGGAATTCGAAAACTCATTGCTTCAGCGAATCGCCAATTCCGATCGCTACAAGATGTATCAAGAAGCGTTCCGCACCGCAACGGGGCTACCCATGCGGCTTGTCTCGGCCGATCCTGACGGATGGCATCTCTGCGATCAAAAGGTCAATCGCAGCCCATTCTGCGAGGCGCTCAATCTCTTTGACAACGCGCGCAATGCCTGCGTCGAAACCAACCGGCACCTCATGCAAGCGGCCGAGATCAATGGCCCCACGACCTGCCACTGTTTTGCCGGTCTTTGCGCGACGGCTTTACCCATCAGGATGGGTGCCTCCGTCATCGGCTTCCTCAAAACCGGACAAGTCTTCAGCCAAACCCCCTCCGAAGACCAATTCAAAAAACTCCTCGGTGCCATCGGTCGCAAAACCTTGGACAAATCCTCACGCGACCACCTGAAAAAAACCTACCTGCAAACGCGCTTCGTCAAGCCCGTCCAGTATCAAAGCATGGTCACGCTGCTCGAAAGCTTTGCCGAGCAACTCAGCGAGCACGCCGAGTCCCTTGCCATCATCGAAGAAGGCAGCGAACCCTCCGCCATCGCCAAAGCGCGCAAATATATCCACGCCAACCTCGATCAGTCACTCCCTCTTGGCCTCGTCGCCCGCCAAGCCGGACTCAGCGAGTCACATTTCTGCCGACTTTTCAAGGATTCTGCTGGCCTAACCCTCACAGATTATGTCAATCGTTGCCGTATCGATTGGGCCAAGCGTGAGCTGCTCAAACACGAATCTCGCATTTCCGAAATCGCCTTCCTCATTGGTTACCAATCCCTTTCCCAATTCAACCGGAGTTTCGCACGCATCGTAGGACTCTCCCCCACTCTCTATCGACGCGAACGACTCGAACGCGCCGCCTCCTGATGACGCTTCACCTGCTCGCCACGGCGCGGGCATTATCGCCTACTAAGGCCCATTGACACTATGGAAAATCGCTACGAAATCCGCGGAAAAATCGGCCAAGGTGGACTCGGCGCAGTCTATCGAGGATACGATACGCGCATGAACCGCGAAGTCGCCGTCAAACGCATTTCGCCAGTCGGCAACGATTTGGAACTGCGGGCCGAATCCACCCGACAACTCATCAAAGAAGCCGGCGCGCTCGCGTCGCTCCAACACCCGCACATCGTCACGATCTATGATGTCGGATCTGACGAAGACGGGCCGTACGTGGTCATGGAGTTGATCGCCGGTAAAACGCTCGACGAATTGATCGAACGGGCACCACTTACGTGGGCGGACTTCCGCGAACTCGCCATGCAAACCCAGGAGGCTCTCATCGCCGCCCAGGAACTCAATATCATCCATAGCGACCTCAAACCGGCCAATTTGATGCTCACTTGGCTTCCATCC
>JBDLWH010000172.1:0-7649 GCA_039804325.1 Verrucomicrobiota bacterium | reverse complement strand
CAGCACCGGATTCAAGCAGATGGGACGCAAAACAGTGGCGCAAACCATGCGGAGAAACCTGTTTGGGAACGCCGCTTTTGAGCACGGCGTCGTGAAATTGGCGCGCCATGGAATCCTGATGCAGGTGATACCGAGCCACGCGGTGATGGCCGGTGAGATCGGTGAGATCGGTGAGATCGGTGAGATCGGTGAGATCGGTGAGATCGGTGAGATCGGTAAGATCGGTAAGATCGGTGAGATCGGTGAGATCGGTGAGATCGAGTGGGACGATAGGGCAGAGGGTTGGGTGATTCAGCCAATCGCCCTGACTGAGGGGGCTGGGTGGCAATTGCGCTTGCCACCGACGAGGGCATTTCCCACGTTTCGGCCGACCAAGACCGAAATTGAACCCCATTGGCAATCGATCATTATGAACAACCCCATCCTCGGCGTTTTCTATCACTGGCTCGGCGGCCTTGCTTCCGGCTCCTTCTACGTTCCCTTCCGCGGCGTGAAACGCTGGTCGTGGGAAACCTCGTGGCTAGCCGCCGGGGTTTTCTCCTGGATCATCGCGCCATGGGTCTTCGCCACGCTCAACACGACCGACGTGCTCACCGTGCTTAAAGAAACCCCGGGCAAGGTCTGGTTTTTTAGCTATCTGTTTGGGGCGATGTGGGGGCTGGGTGGCCTAACGTTTGGACTGACCATGCGTTATCTCGGGATGTCGCTGGGGATGGCCGTGGCGCTCGGTTATTGCACCGTGTTTGGCACCCTGATTCCGCCGTTATTCATGGGTGAATTTGTCACAAAACTCATTGATCCCATCAATGGGCGCTGGGTGCTCGCGGGCCTCGTCGTTTGCGTCGTGGGCATTATTGTCACCGCTCTAGCAGGTCGCGCGAAGGAAAGCGAAATGACCGAAGCGCAAAAGCGCGACACGGTGAAGGAGTTTAATTTCAAAAAGGGCATCTTGGTTGCCACCTTTTCGGGCGTCATGAGCGCCTGCTTCGCCTTTGGCCTTACCGCCGGTGATTGGATGCGGGCGACGACCTTGAATGTGGACATGGTCAATGATGCGGCCACACACGGCAAAAAAGCGACCCGGACCGCCGAACCGACCGGTGCGGAGGCTGACGAGTTTTGCAAGTCGTTGGCAGGCGCAGGCTTGTTTGGGTCGGGCAAGGATGGCTCACTCACAGAAGTGATGGGCATGCTTGAAGAACCGTTCACCGTGCGAAGCAAAATCGCGGCCCTCAAGGGGCAATCCGCCATGACCGCCGATGAATCCAAGTATCTCGCGGCCCTAGAATCCCAGTTGCCCGCTGCCGAGCAAAAAGCCATCACGACTCACGATGCTCTCAAGGCATTGGCCCATCCGCTTGCCACGCGCATCACGGCATACGCCGCGCAACTTCCTCTCATCGCCACCGAGACTAAGATTTTTGATATCGTGGACAATTTGTCGCCTCTCTCGAGCAAAGAAACCGCCCTCAATGTGGCGGCCAGTGGGGCGGATTTACCGGCCATTCACGCAAAGCATAGCCTGTGGACCGGGCTTCCAATTTTGATCGTGGTTTTGTTAGGTGGATTCACCACCAACTTCATTTGGTGTGTATTGCTCAATATCAAGAACCGCACGGGCTACCAGTATTTTAGCAGCAAGCCCGGTAAGAATTCGCCCACCTCGGATCCGGCCGCCGGGGGTGAGTCCGGCCCGGCCCACACGAGTGCGGCATTTGACGGGCGCAAAGATCCGACGCGCGTGCCGTTGGTGGGCAACTATCTGTTTGCGGGGTTGGCCGGCGTAACCTGGTATTTCCAATTCTTTTTTTACTCGATGGGTGAAACCCAAATGGGTGACTACAAATTCAGTAGTTGGACATTGCACATGGCGTCTATCATCATTTTCAGTTCGATTTGGGGCCTAGCTCTCCGAGAATGGAAGGGTGCCAGCGCCAAGTCCAAAGGACTGCTCTTTGCCGGTCTTTGTATCCTGATTCTATCCACCTTGGTCGTCGGTTATGGCAACTACATCGGGGCCGCTCCCTCAGGTCACTAACCGCAAATCTGCCATGCCTCCCCTACGCATCGGGCTCTTCGGCATCGGCCTCGATACCTATTGGCCCCAATTTCCCGGACTCAAGGAACGATTAGAAGGCTACCTGCGAGAAGTCGGCGACAAACTTGCCCGGCCCGACGTCGAAGTCGTGGATCTCGGGCTCATCGATTCGCCTCCGAAAGCATTTGACGCCGGACATCGCTTTCGTCGCGAGGATGTGGATCTGATTTTCCTCCATATCACCACTTACGCGTTGTCATCCACGGTGCTGCCCGTGGTTCAGCGGGCCAAGGTGCCGGTGATCATTCTGAATCTATCACCTGCCGCGGCGATGGATTACGAGAGTTTTAACCGCATGGACGATCGCACGGCCATGACCGGTGAGTGGCTCGCGCATTGTTCCGCCTGCCCGGTGCCGGAAATTGCTAACGTCTTCAAGCGTGCTCGCATCCCCTTCGAGCAAATCACGGGGCGTTTGCACGACGATGCTGAATGCTGGAATGAAGTCGATGACTGGATTGAGGCGGCGCGGGTGGCTCACGTGATGGCCCACAACCGGCTCGGCCTCATGGGGCACTATTACAATGGGATGCTCGACATTTACACTGACCTCACGCTCCAGTGCGCCACCTTTGGCGGCCACATGGAGATACTCGAAGTGGATGAACTCTCCGCCCTGCGCCGCGACGTGACTGAGGCGGAAATCGCCGGGAGAGTCGCCCATTTTCATGAGCAATTTGACGTGCAGGAGGATTGCTCACAGGATGAGTTAGAACGAGCCGCGCGCACGTCGGTGGCGCTGGATAGGCTAGCTGCCGAGCATGATCTTGGCTCGCTGGCCTATTACTACATGGGCACGGGTAACCCGGATAACTTGGAATCCATCAGTTCTATCATTCTAGGCAACTCTCTGCTAACCGCCCGCGGCATCCCCGTGGCCGGCGAATATGAGGTAAAGAACGCCCAGGCCATGAAGATCATGGACAGCTTCGGAGTCGGTGGCTCGTTCACCGAAACCTACGCGATGGATTGGACGGCCGATGTGGTGCTCATGGGTCACGATGGTCCGGGTCACGGTGCGATCGCCCAAGGCAAGACCAAGGTGCGCCCACTCAAGGTCTATCATGGCAAAGTCGGCGGCGGGCTCTCGGTGGAAATGTCCGTGAAGCACGGCCCCGTCACCCTGCTCTCGGTGGTGGAAACTGGCGACGGGCGATTGAAGTTTCTCGTCGCACAGGGAGAATCTGTGGCTGGCCCGATTCTTGAGATTGGCAATACGAACAGTCGCTATCAGTTTAGTATCGGCGCACGCGGGTTCGTCCACGCATGGAACGCTCAAGGCCCGGCCCACCATTGCGCCGTCGGCGTTGGCCACATCGCGAGCAAAATCGAAAAACTCGGTCGCCTCCTTGGTATTCAAACCGTCTGCGTCTGCTGAGTGGCCCATCTAGCCACTGAGCGATGCCGATAGCGATCACGGTGATGGGGGCCTTCGCAGGCGCTAGGCTAACCGGTCGCGGAAATCCTCGTAACTGAATTCCCTCAGAATTTCTAATCGCCCATCATCATGCTGGAGGGCGATGGCCGGGTGCTTCACCCCGTTGAACAGGGTGGTTTTTACCATCGTGTAGTGGGCCATGTCGTCAAACACCAGCGTATCACCCACCGTCAACTCTCTCGGAAAGGTGAAGTCGCCCACCACGTCGCCTGCTAGGCAGGTGGGTCCACCTAACCGATAGGTGATCGATTGTGGCGCATGGGGCGTGGGGGATGCCGGGTCCCCAGCTGGGTGATAGGTTTCTCCCTCGAACACCACTGCGGGTTTTGCGTCGCGGGATGGCGGAGCGTCATCGACAAGGAAAACCTCTGGGCGATACGGCATTTCGAGCACGTCGGGCATGTGGGCTGTGGCCGAAACGCTGAGGATGGCGAGACGGTGGCCGGCGGATTCAAAGACATCCATCACGGTGGCCCGCAGCACGCCGCTGTGAATGGCGATGGCCTCACCAGGTTCCAACCAGACTTCTAGCCGATATTTCTCTCGGGTATCACGCACCAATTTGATCAGCCGCTCCCTATCGTAGAACGGCTGGGTGATCCAATGGCCGCCTCCCATGTTGAGATATGTGAATTGCTCCCGCCCTAACAAATCACCAAATTTCTCGTCCACGGCGGCGAGTGTTTTGGCGAGGTCATCCGCGTTTTGTTCGCAAAGCGTGTGGAAATGCAACCCTGAGATTCCCGTTAGATCGGCGCCCGACAGTTGATCCGCGGTGATGCCAAGGCGCGAACCCGCGACGCAAGGGTCGTAGATCGGTGTATGACCAGTGGAACATTCCGGATTAACCCGCAACCCGCAATGAAGGTCGCCACGCATGAAGCGCGGGTGAGCCATGATTTGCTCGCGATATCGAAACCACTGCGACAACGAGTTAAAATCCAAATGATGGGTGAACTCGCACAACTCCGTGATGTCCGCCTCGTCATAAGCTGGCGAATACGTAACGACGCGTTTTTGGAAGTGATCGCGTGCGAGTTGGGCCTCCCACAAGCCCGAGGCGCAGCAACCGTCGAGATCAGCTCTCAGATATGGAAACGCCTTCCAACAGGAAAACCCTTTGAGGGCGAGCACCAGTCGGCAACCCGCCGCCTCCTTCACGTCACGAAGAATGGCGGTATTGCGTCGCAGGGCAGCTAGGGATATTACAAACATGGAGTGCGCCCCGAATTCAGAGGCAAAACCACCGCCATATCCAGCAGGATTTTCCGGTGCCGTTCGCGTCGTGCCTAACGTCTTCGGTTTCGGGATGGAAAGGTGGCCGATCACACGCATTCAGTATTCCCGCTTTAACAGGTATGCGGCGATTTCCTCCAACCGCGCGGCCTTCCTTCCTAACGGTTTGAGAGCTGCCATCGCTCGCTTGGTTAGTCTGGCAGCTTCCTTGCGAGAATCCTCTAACCCGAGCACTGACGGATAGGTTGATTTATCGACCGCTTGGTCTTTGCCCGCTGTTTTACCTAACACCTCGGTGCTTTGAGTGACATCAAGGATGTCGTCGATGACTTGGAACGCGAGGCCAAGGGCATGGCCGAATTGTGTGAGCGCAGCGAGTTTAGCTGGCGTGGCGTTAGCCGTCATCGCTCCGAGGCGCAGCGCGGTGGTGAGCAGGGCGGCAGTTTTCGCCTCGTGGATGCGTACCAGTGCGCGCGGGGTGAGCGTTTTGCCTTCGGCTTCGAGATCCATCACCTGGCCACCGATGAGTTTGCGACTTCCACCCGTTAGGGCGAGCTCGGTGATGAGGTCGCGCGTGTCGTAGCGTTTGGTGGGTGGGGTTTGAGCGAGCACCAAGAACGATTCCGTGAGCAGAGCGTCCCCGCACAATACCGCCATGCCCTCACCATAGACTTTGTGGCATGTCGGCCGTCCACGCCGCAAATCGTCGTCGTCCATGGATGGCAGATCATCGTGAACGAGCGAGTAGGTATGCATCAACTCCAGCGCGCAGGCCGCCGCATGGGCGTTAGATGACTCACCCCCGCAGGCCTCGGCCGCCGCCAAACATAACACTGGCCGTAGGCGCTTGCCCCCTGCAAATACCGCATATCGCATCGCCGCGTGAATCGTCGCTGGTCGCTCCTTCACCTTGGGTAAATAACCATCCATCGCCGCGTCCACTTCACCCGCGCGTGCTGCTAGATAATTTTTAAGTTCCATGCAAATGTTAGGGGGCAGGGGATTGAAAGAAGCGATCGCGAAAACCCGCTAGATTCTATCGCTTCAGAGAATTTCTGCAATTTGCACGGCGTTGAGTGCGGCCCCCTTGCGGACTTGATCGCCCACGACCCAGAGGTCTAGGGCATTGTCGAGCACGAGATTTTTGCGGATGCGCCCCACCAAGCAATCATCCATGCCGGTGGTATCAAGCGGCACGGGATAACGATTGCTCGCCGGATCATCCACCACTTGGATGCCCGGTTTGCCCGCATAGACGGCCCGGGCGGCATCGGGGTCCACCGGACGATCGAATTGCGCGGTGATAGAAACCGAGTGCGACCGATAGACTGGCACCCGCACGCACGTGCAAGAAACCCTGAGTTCAGGGAGGCAGAGGATTTTGCGCCCTTCGTGGAGCATCTTGAGTTCTTCCTTGGTATAACCGTTATCGGTGAAGGTATCGACTTGCGGGATCACGTTGAAGGCAATCTGGCGGGCATACACTTTCGGAGTGAACGGCTGACCGCTAGTGATGGCCTTGACTTGCTCTTCCAGCTCGAGAATCCCCTGAGCCCCTGAGCCAGAGACCGCCTGATAGCTCGACGCGATCACTGCCCGCAGACCAAATAGCTCGTGCAACGGAGCTAGGGCCATGAGGGAAATGATGGTGGTGCAGTTCGGGTTGGCGATGATGTTACGTGGGTGATGGCGCGCGGCTAACCCATTGATTTCCGGCACCACCAACGGCACATCCGCATCCATCCGAAACGCCGACGAATTATCGACGACCACGGCTCCAGCCGCCGCCGCGCTCGGTGCGAACATTCGGGAAATATCGCCTCCAGCACTGAAAAGCGCGATGTCCACGCCCGCAAAGGAATCATGCGTGAGTTCCTCGACGACAATCTCCTTGCCACGAAATGTCATGCGTTTGCCCGCCGAACGAGCCGATGCTAACAGCTTGAGCCCACTTAACGGAAAATTCCGTTCTTCGAGGCACAAGAGCATTTCCACACCAACGGCACCCGTCGCGCCTACAATTGCTAGATAAGGTTGATTCATTTTCAATGGGCCGGTTTTTGTGAACCGGCGCGCACACCATAGCGGCATCCTGCCCGCTGGCAATCGATTCATGGCAATCCGCCGCCGAGTGGGTGATTTTTCTGGTTTGTTCCGTTAAGTTTCGCTAGGAAGCGCTCATGTCTGAAATCATCCCCCCCGCGCCTGAATCCGCAAACAAAAATGGCCTACCCGTGCTGGCGTGGGTAGGCATTGGCTGCGGCACGATCGTTGTCATTGCCGTAATCGCCATTTCCTTAGTGGTCACGGTGTGCAAGCGGACGGTGGGTGATCTTTCGCAGTTCAAGAAGAACCCTGAAAAGGTCGCCGCGGAACTCATGGTGCGCATGAACCCGGATCTCAAGATGATTTCTCAAGACGAGGCCACGGGGGAGATGACCGTGCGCACCAAGGACGGCGAGGAACTGACGATGTGCTACAAAGATATTTCCGCTGGCAAATTTGTCATGAAAGACGCCAAGGGCAACGTCTCGCAGATAGGCCAGTCCGACCTTTCTAACGTGCCAGAATGGGTGCCTAGGATTCCCCAATTGAAAATCGCCACCGCGTCGTTCAACACCAAGGAGGACGACAAGGTTTCTGGCCTCTACTCGGCCACCACCGCCGCAACCCCTGACGCGTTGGCCAAATTCTTCAAAACTGCCAGCGAACGCCTCAACATGACCGAAGCGAATCGCACCGCCATGAACTCCGACGGCGTCGAAAACTTGATGCTCTCCTACCAAGGCGACGGCCGGTCACTCCACATCGTCATCACGGGTAAACCTGGCGAGGACGCCCAGGTCAACGTGGGATACGAACAAGGGCCATAACTGA
>JBDLWH010000171.1:0-4500 GCA_039804325.1 Verrucomicrobiota bacterium | reverse complement strand
AATCCGTCGGCCTTCTTCGATCAGGGTTGGCAGGAGTTCTCCGGTGAGGTAATCGAGTTTGGCGGAGTTGAGGCACCGTTGTGCGGCTTCAGACTTAAGGAGTTGCGGGTGACAACAAATTTGGCGCAACTTGAGTAGGGCATCGAGCACGATGATATGGGACTTGGCCAACCCCTTATCGGTGATGGCCGTGCGGATGCGCTTGTCCATCGCGGCGCGCACCGATTCGTAGAGGTCGGTTTGTCTCGAGTGGAGGTCGATGCCGTGGATGATGGTCGTTTTTGGCGGTAGCTCGGTGGCGACTTGGTCCTTGGTTCGGCGCAGGATGAGCGGCGAAACGCGGCGATTCAGGGCGGTTTGGGCGCTGGGCGAGCGGTCGCGTTCGATGGGTTTACGGACGAAGGTGTTGAAGGTTTTTTCATCGGACAGGAACCCGGGCATCAGGAAGCGCATGAGGCTCCAGAGCTCACCGAGGTGATTTTCCATCGGGGTGCCTGACAGGCAGATGCGGTGGGCGGCATTGAGTTTGCAGGCGCTTATGGCCGTCAGGGCTTTGGGGTTTTTGATATACTGTGCTTCATCGAGCACGACGGTGTGCCATGAGCGCTGCGCGAGTTTCTCAAAATCACGCACCAATAACGGATAGGACGTGAGCACAATGTCCACCTCTGGTATGCGCTCAAAGTGATCCGCTCGGTCGGCACCGTGAAGAACGAGCACTTTGAGGTGGGGCGCAAATTTTTCGGTTTCGGCAGACCAATTGGGGACGACTGAGGTGGGGGCGACGACGAGCGATGGGCGGCCGGGTGAGTGGGCGTGCTGGGCGGCGAGGTGGGCGAGGGTTTGGAGGGTTTTGCCGAGGCCCATGTCATCGGCGAGGATGCCGTGCAGCCCGTGATTGGCGAGAAACTGGAGCCAGCGAAAGCCGTCGATCTGATAGTGGCGGAGTTCTGCGAGGATGGTGGTGGGTACCTCCGCGGGTGGCAGGCCGTGGATGTCGCGGAGATTGCGGCCTAGAGCGGCGAGCGAGCGGGTGGTCTCCGATGAGTTGATGGCAAGCGAGTCGGCCACGTTGGCGGCTCCCAGGCGGTCGAGGCGCATCGGCCCATTGCCCTGCGGCATGCCATGGAACAAGTGGCGGACTTGTTCGAGTATGTCGAAGAAGCGTTGGGCGGGGAAGCGGACGTGGCCGTCGGCGGGCAGGTCGCACGGGAGGAGGAGGGTTTCGGGGATATCGTCGGGGGTTGGATACCGCAGGTGCCAGTCCTGGGCGATGGCGCGGGCGAGATGAGGGATGAGACTCATGCGTTTACCGTCGAACTCGCCGGTCACATCGAAGCGGAACCAATCGATGCCGTGATCGGGGTCGGACTCGATGGAGGGGAAAAAATCGTTGATGTCGTGGATGGTGAGGCCGAGTTTGGAATCGGATTCGATGAGCCAGCCGGCGGCGGTGAGCAGGTTATAGGCGGGGCTAGCCAGGAACTCTATCCACTCGACGGAGGTGGCCTCGAGGTGGCCAAGGACAAAGGAGTGGCGGTTTTTATCGTTGAGATCGCGAGAGGGGAGAAGACTCTGGAGCGGGATGAGCCCCTGAGAGACGAGATCGCTCGCAAAGGATGCTTCGGCGGCAGCGTCGCGCTCAAGAATCATGCGCGTATCGTCCTCGATCCAAACCGACCTGGCGAGTGCGCCATGGCCAAGAGGCGCGAGCGGCGGGCACCCGGGGTAGTGGAATTTCAGGGTTGCGCCGATGAAGCGTTTTAAGAAGACGCCCGCGGTCAGCTCGCTGATGTGCAGGCAGGGGGTGGGGGCCAAACCGGTGAGCAGTTTGGCGAGTTTTTCTGCCGGAAGCGGGAGCGGGTGATCGGGTGAGATTTTTGCGAGTTGGTCGGTGAGATCAGCAATACTCTCATGTGTGATCGTTGGGCCATCGGCCCAGATTCGCAGCAGGTCGGCGGGGAGGTGGCTTTGGAGATGCCCGAGTTGGTGGGTTTCGAGGTCGAGATAATGGAAGGGTTCGGTGGGGATGAGGAGGATCGAGGGCGATGGCAGTTTGAGGATGGGCTTGGCATCACCGTTACTCAGGATTTCCCACGACGCCTCAAGTAGCAGCGGTGGTCCTTGCGTGAGCCGGGTGTATTGCGCGTCGTATATGTTTTTGATGTCTGTTTTGCGGAAAAACATACGCCCGGTGGCGAGGGCCGGCAGGAGGATTTCGTTCCATTCTCCACCTTCCAATGGGGTCATGCCTTCGCGTAGCCGGTGGGCGCGGTTTCTTTGGTGGTGTCTCGCGCAGATGGCCAAGTCCTCGGTGGCCATATACTTCGCTGGCCGTGACGTGTCAGCGACGGCAGTGCTCGATTCGATCGTGACGCTGGCTTTGTTCTGAGTGGCGACGCGCAGCGTGAGGTGGAGCGTTTCCTCACTGAGAGACGTATATTTGGAGTAGGGTTCGATACAATACGCGAGAAATTTGTTGTAGGGTTTTGGTGATGGCTTGGGGGCCTCGGTGGTGGTGCCGGTTTTTTTGATTTTGATTAACCAATCGGCGAAGGTGGGGTTGATTTGAGGGATTGAGGGTTGTGGTCGCATCTGGGCGATGCCCTGAAGTTTTTCGAGCACGGCCACGCAGTGTGTGCAATGATCGCTCTGGTAGCAGGAACATTCAGACTCCATCTCGATGCCCATGGCTCGCGAGCGAAAGTCGTATTTAGAAAATAAGAATAACTTGATTTTGTATGCCCTAAGGGCGGTCACCTTGACCGCCGCTTCAATGAGAACGAAACATGATGCTTCCGCCACATCGAAATCTGGACCGTCCTCGGCCAGTTGGATGGCAATGACGCGACATTCGTAGGCACCTGCTAACGCGTTTCGTTTGAAATTAGACTTCCAAGCACCCTTGGTGAGCCATGGTATCAAGCCGGGGAAACCGGAGAAATTGGCCAGATCGGCAGCAGTGGGGAAACTCATGGCGCAGGGTGATGTCGTAGATGCAGGTAAAAATCAAGCGTCATGCCAGGGCTTGCCATTTTCGGGGGGGTGGGCATGGTGGGTGCCAGCATGATGCAGTCATTGATCGAAATTTGGTTCCGTTGGGTGCATGAGTGGGGGTATGGCGGGGTGGTGATTTTGATGGCGATGGAAAGTTCGATTTTCCCAGTGCCGAGCGAATTGGTGGTGCCGCCGGCAGCGATTTTGGCCGCACACGGGGGTTCCATGACGGTGCGCGGGGTGATCCTGGCGGGGACTTTTGGGTCGTGGCTGGGTGCGGCCATCACCTACTGGGCGGCGTTGTTTGTCGGGCGGCCCGTGGTGATGCGCTTTGGTAAATTCGTTTTTATGCCCCGCCAGAAGGTTGAGCGGGCAGAGCGGTTCATGCACCGCTATGAGGGGGGCGGAATCTTTTTTGCCCGATTGCTCCCGGTCATTCGCCATTTGATCTCTATCCCCGCAGGTATCATCCGCATGGGGTTTCTCAAATTTAGCGTCCTGACCGTGGTCGGCTCGGCCCTGTGGTGCTGGGTGCTCGCCGAATTAGGCCAAAAGGTCGGTCGCCAACTCGACGCGTCCCAACTCGACGCCCTCAAAAATGGCCAAGGCGTGGATCTGGCGCATTTGATTCACGCGGTCAAACAGGAAGCCGTTTGGATCATTGCCGCGGTGGCCGTGGTGGGTGTGCTTTACTTCGTGGCGATGCAGCTCACGAATAAGAAGTCGCCTAACTGATTTCCGGGCGTGGGTCGCGGTCGAGGAGTTCTCGCATGGCCAGGGCTGCGGGCTTATTTTCGTAGAGCACCGAGAAAACGGCGTCGAGGATGGGGGTGCGCACGCCGGATTTGCGGGCGGCGTCGTAGATGGAAAGGGTGTTGGGCACTCCCTCGGCTACCATCCCCAGCGCGGCGACGGCGTCTTCGAGGGATTGCCCGGTGCCTAACGCCAACCCGACGCGGTGGTTGCGCGAGTGTTCGGAGAAGCAGGTAACGATGAGGTCGCCCACGCCTGAGAGCCCGGAAAAGGTTTCGTGTTGACCGCCGAGCGCCACTCCGAGGCGGGTCATTTCGGCGAGGGCGCGGGTGACCAGAGCGGCCACGGCATTGTCGCCAAGGCCGAGGCCATGAGCCATGCCGGCGGCTAGGGCATACACATTTTTGACGGCACCGCCGAGTTCGACGCCCGCGACGTCATCGCTGGTATAGACGCGGAAATGGGGCAGGGTGAAGAGGTCTTGGAGAGCCTCGGCGAGGGGAGTGTTATCGGAGGCGATGACGGCGCAGGTGACGAGATTTTGGGCGATTTCCTCGGCATGGTTGGGGCCGGTGAGGATGCCGATCGGGTTGGTGGGGAAGACGTCGCGCAGGATTTCGCTCAAGCGCTCGCCGGTGTTGCGTTCGATGCCTTTGGCGCATGAGAGCAGCGGGGTGTCGGGCGACAGTCCGAGGGCGGCGAGTTTTTCGGCTTCAGATCGGATGGCGACGGTGGGCACGGCGAAGATAA
>JBDLWH010000170.1:0-5038 GCA_039804325.1 Verrucomicrobiota bacterium | reverse complement strand
CGTGACGAGACAACCTGAAAACCTGCTAGCAGGGAAGGTTAAAGGGTGGAAACTGTGGGATGTTGAGGATGGCGTGGGAGTTGCCCTAACGGTCATTCTGTCCATTGCAGGGTTGTGGCGTTTGGGACATTTTTTAATTCGCGGGCGTGATCCGGGTGGCAGGTGAAGAACAGGACTTGGTGATTTTCGGAGAAGGAGGCAAGGGCGTGGATGGCGGCGGCGCGGCGGGAGGCGTCCATGTCGGTGAATGGGTCGTCGAGGAGGAAGAATCCGCCCATGTCGTTGAGGTAGAGTTCGGAGAGCGCCAACCTTGTGGCGAGGGCGAGCGACCCGAGGGTGCCCTGCGAGAGCAGCGGCGTATCGAGGGTCAGAGCGCCGCCGATCTTGACGGGAGTGACCCCGTCCAAAGTCACCGCGTCGTAGCGGCCACAGGTGAGCTCCCTGAAATGGCTCGAAACGGCGGTGGCGAGTCCCAGCATCGGGTTGACGGCGCCTTGGTCGGCGGTGACAGCCAGCAATTTTGCTTGGATGCGCAGCAACGCCTGGCCGGTCGCTTGCTGACGGTCGAAATCACGTTGCCTGACCTCCAAATCGGCACGGAGTTCCTCGGCAGTGTGGTTCGGTGCGGCTCCCGTCAGCAGCGCTTGTTCGATTTTTAGCTCCCTGAGGCGCTGGTCTCTTTGCTCGCGGGCCTCTTCTTTCGTCCGCAGTTGGTCAAGATATTCGGGGATGGATGAGAATCCCACGGGCAAATCGGGCAAGCCCGCGAGGTCTTGGTTGGCATGTTTGAGATCGGCCGATTTGGCCAGGATCTTGTCCGTGAGTTCATTCAAATCCAGATGCTCCCGAGTCCACTTGTCGATTTTCTCCCTTTCTTGACGGATCTCCAGGTCCAGCGCGGCCTTGCGGCCAAGCAAGCGGGTTTTCTCGCCTTCGAGCACGTCGATGGAGCGGGTGGCGGGAATGTTTGTTAGGGCGTCCATAACCGCCGACCATTCATCCTCGGTGCGTCCCTGCAAGGCAGCGCGGTAGAGGCCCTTCTGGGTGCTTTCTTCGCCTAGGCAGACGTGGTGAGCGCCGTCAGCCATCTGGGCGGCGGCGAGACTTTCGTGGCCGAGGGATTTTAGGATTTCCGCGTGGCGCTGCCGTGCGGATTCGAGATCCGTGAAAAGGGCGATCACATCGCCGGTGCCGCTCTCGACGCTGAGTTTTAGGTCCTGAAACTCCATGCGGAAGATACCATCGGCTTGGTTTTCCCATGCGTTAGACGGAGACAAGGTCAGAACCTCCGACTCCTCCGTGCCGCGCTGCACTTTCACGGAAATCGCGGCAGTGCTTTCCAGCCTCGCGGTGAGTTTTTGTGCGGCGATGTGGATGCGCAGCTTGTCGATTTCCTTTTCCAGGCGCTTCAACTCCGTTAGCAGCCCGGGGTCCACGACTTTGGATTTGGCGAGATGCTCCGCCGCGGTCTTCCAATTGGCCCTGGCGGTGACAAGGAGGCCGTGTGCCACCCGCAGTTGTTCCGCTTGGCCGCGTTTTCTGGCGTTTTTGAGCTCATCCTCCAGCGAATCCAGGTCTCTTGCGACACCCACCCGCTCGGTTTCCTTCGCCTGCATCACCAGATCGGCACCCGGCCAGGCGATCATGATTTCCCTCAGGTGGCCCAGTTCTCCGGTCAGGCGTTGGCCTTTTTCCTGCAAGCCTGCGCGTTTTCCGAGGCCATCACGCAGGCCGCGTCCGTTGCGGACGAAATCCTCATCCACGGCCAACTCCCCGTCGAGGCGGTGGATCTTCGCGTTGACGTCATCCACCGTTTTCTCGTGGCGAATCACGTCATCCAGCTTGCGGCGGACATTTTCCATCGCGTAGAAGGACTCTAACAATTGACCCACTTGTTTTTCCCAGGGCTTGTCGATGCCGCGTCCCCCCTCGGGCCCGTGGGTGCCAAGGTTCCAGCGGCCAAAGTGTTGGGTGACCCGGTCTTTGAGGGCGGCGGCGAGTTTCTCCGGTGGGATGTCGCCGGGAATGGCGGCCGGGCCGGCAAGCAGCGTTTGCACCTCGTCAAGCTTGCCGGAACTGGCCCGAAGTTGGTCCACCGTGGCTGCAAGTTGCGCTTGACCGGTAAAGAGCACATGCCTCCAGGTGGCTTCGTTGCGCCGGAGCAATCGGTTGAGCTGATCCTGGACTTTGGGGGGATCGGCAATTCCGGCTGCCCCATCCGCCTGAAGGCTCGACGCCGCGCCGGCCCCCCACGCTTTTTGCAGGGTCCAGAGCTGGCCGTCGGCCTCAAACTGGAGAGTAACCCGTGCATGGTCGCCGCCGGGTTTGGGATACCAGCGGCCCATGGTTTTCAGCAAATTCGCGGGAGTCAGGTTGGTCGGCGTAAAGAGCGCGTGCCAAAGAGCGTTGCTCAGGGTGCTTTTGCCAAATTCGTTAGGCCCCTCTAGGACGTTGATGCCTCCATGGAGCGTGCTGGTTCGGTTGGCGGTGCCGCCGAAGGGATGGAGACGGATGGTGAGTAGTTTCATGATTTCTTAAAGGTTTCGATGATGTCCAAGGCCAGATTCGCGTCGCCGGGATGGGCGTCGTCAGCTAACAGCGCATGCAGCAGGGTGTGCGGCAGCGTTCCTTCGGGGAATCGCTTGGCGATGGTCGAGGCATCCAGTACCGGGGCAATGTCCTGGTCCCGCGAGAAATGCAGAAACCGCGGACCCACGTCGCCCAGCATGGCATTGAGTTCGGCGACTTCCTCTTCCCGCAGGCGACCGGTTAGTTGGAGATCGAGGATCGTGTTAGGTGGATCTAACGCCTCGCACTTGGTGCGCAGTTCGTGGATGTCGTTGGCATGGTTCAGGGCGAGAGTTATTCTAACGAATCGGATCGCCCCCGAAGCCAGTTGCTCGTGGCGGCAGGATCCATCGGATGCCCATTCAATCCACCAAGCGTGGCCGGGGTGGCAGCATTTCACCGAGTCCGGAGTGTGGATGCCGGGCATGAAATAAAGCGGGCTTCCGGTGGTTCCGGGCGCGGGGGCCGGAACATGGATGTGACCGAGAAGCCACGTATGGAGCCCGGCATTGCGAAAGTCGCTGTCGGCCATGTTGAAATACCGCTGATCGGCATCAAGGCCCAAACCCTCGACATTGCCGTGGGCGATCCCAATGTGCAGCATGCCGGCCGGTTTCTCCTCGCCCGCCACCCAAGCGATGGTGTGCTCCTTGCCATGCTTGCTGGGGCATGGGCAGGCGTAGAAACGGACCCGATAGTCGTCGCTTTCGAAGTCCTTGGTCCCTTGTTCTGTCAGGGCGAGGACGCGACTTCCTTCCGCCGCTGTGCGAAACTGCTTCCAAAGCTTGCTATCAGCCCCCTCACAGAAATCGTGGTTGCCCGCTAGAACCACGACCGCCTCGCCCTCGAATTTCACAAGGATTTTCACCGCCCGCTCGACCTGAGCTTTGGTGATGGTGGTTTTGTCAAACAGATCGCCGGCGATCACTAGGAAGTGAGCCTTGCGTTCGTTGGCGGTAGCCACCAAGCGTTCCAGTGAGGCAAAGCGTTCATCTATCAGGCGCTCCCGGGCTGCATCCGGGTAGTGGTTGAAGGAAAGTCCGAGGTGATTATCGGCGGTGTGTACAATGCGGAGGTTCATGGTGGCTGGTGGAATTCAGGGTTTCGCCTGTGGTTAGATGAACGTGATGCCGGTGCAAAAAAGCAAAAAATCTTGCGGCGGCTCATGGGTTTCCAAGGCTTGCTTGGCTGGCGTCTTGGGTACAATAAAACATTGCACGAACCAAGCTGAAAAAACGACGTAGGCAAATTATTTTTTTTTCGGGTTTGCCAATCGGCATGGCGGTTGGGTAGTTTGTGGGCAAGGAGAAACGATATGGGCAACAAGACGAATGATCAGAATTGGGCGGCGATGGAGCGGTTGCGTTTCATTGAGGCGTGCGCGTGGTGGAAGGGCGTGGTAAAGCGCCAGGATTTAGCAGGATTGTTTGGGGTATCCATGGCGCAATCGTCGTCGGATTTGCAGCGGTATCTGGAGATGAATCCCGGAGCATTTCTGTATAATTTGCGACAAAAGCGTTATGAGGGGGTTTCGGAGATGAATTGTATTTTAACCACTCCACGATTAGACGATGCGGTGCAGAGGTTTTTGGGTGCCGGTGGCCGGGGAGGCGTTTTCGAGGGTGTGACCGATGAGCTCGCTGGGGGCGGCCAGGTGGCGGTGTTGATGATGCCGACGCGCAATGCGGGTCCGGTGGTGGAGCGGAGGATATTTCTAGCGGTGCTCAATCGGCTGCGGGTGCGCGTGAGGTATGCCAGCGTCAACAGCGGCAAAGAGGAATGGCGGTGGTTAAGGCCACACGCGCTGGGCCACAATGGCGCTCGCTGGCATGTCCGGGCGTGGTGCGAAACCAACGGGGATTTTAGAGACTTCACCTTGAGTCGGATCGCCGAGATCGAGTGGAGTCGGGAGGCGACGGAATTGCCAACTGAGGACCAGGATTGGGAGCAGTGGGTGACGCTGCGCGTCCAGCCGCATCAGAGTTTGAGCGAGGATCAACGCAAGGCCGTGGAGCGCGACTTCTCCATGCGCAACGGGGGCTTGAAGCTCAAAGTGCGCAAAGCCATGGAAGGGTATTTGCGCGACCGCCTTGGGCTCACCATGACCGATGGCAAGCCGCCGGTCAGACTGCTTGAGTAGCCCTTGGTGGCGGGATCTCTGGGCCTTCTGCCAATCTAATCGATCAGCTTGACCCCGCGAGTCTCCGCCGCTTCGACATCAAAATCCATTTCGGTTATCTGCTACCCGCGCAGGCCATTCGCCTGCTCATGGCCCATTGCCAGAACCTCGGACTCCCGCACCCAAGCCCGGAAGACCTCACCCTCACCGCCGCCATGCAATCCGCCACCCCCGGAGATTTTGCCGCCGTCGCCCGCCAGCACCGGTTCCAACCGTTCCGCGATGCCGCCGGCTTGCTCGATGCCGTGATCCGCGAACTCGATCACAAATGCGGACATCTCCGCCGAATCG
>JBDLWH010000169.1:0-6253 GCA_039804325.1 Verrucomicrobiota bacterium | reverse complement strand
GATCCAGATTAATTTGCCACGATTCACGCTCGTGGGTGCCACCACTCGCTCGGGCATGCTCACCGCGCCGTTGCGCTCGCGTTTTGGTTTGGTCAATCGCTTGGATTATTACACGCATGAGGAGCTGGCGCTTATTATCGAGCGCTCAGCCGGTTTGTTAGACGTGCCTATTCATGGCACGGGAGCCACCGAAGTGGCGTTGCGTGCCCGGGGCACACCGCGGGTGGCCAATGCCTTGTTGCGTTGGGTGAGGGATTTTGCGCAGGTCAGGGGCACGGGATCCATTGATGGCGAGATCGCCAGTGCGGCACTGGCCATGATCGAGATTGATTCCCAGGGGCTGGACGAGATGGATAAGCGATTGTTAGAAGTATTGATTTACAAATTTGCGGGTGGTCCGGTGGGATTGAATTCGTTGGCGGTGGCGGTGGGTGAGGATGCGGCGACGTTAGAGGAGGTTCACGAGCCATTTTTGATCATGCAGGGGTTTTTGATGCGCACTCCGCGCGGGCGCATCGCCATGCCCTCGGCGTATGTCAAAATCGGAGCGCCACTCCCGGCCGTGAGCGCCGAGCGCGCCGCGCATGATGGGGCGTAAGCCGGCTGCTATTGAGTGACATTTTTTTCTTGAGTATGCCTTGACCCGGTGGGGGAGCGACCCCTAGGGTCGGACAGGATTTGCGTTTTGCGAGTGGTTTTTCGATTCTCATCCCATGAATATTCACGAATATCAAGCCAAGGAACTCTTTGATCGTTTTGGAGTGCCAAGTCCTAAGGGCAAGGTGGCATTCACCGTCAAGGAAGTCTTTGATGCGGCCAAGTGGTTGGCGATCAACAACTTAGTGGTTAAAGCCCAGATTCATGCCGGTGGTCGAGGCAAGGGGGTTTTCAAGAGTGGCTATCAGGGTGGGGTGCAGTTGGTGCAATCGCCCGAGGCCGCGCGAGAAGTGGCAGGCCAGATGTTAGGTCAGGTCTTGGTGACCAAGCAGACGGGTGAGTCGGGGCGCTTGGTGCGCAAGGTGATGGTTGCCGAGGCGGTGACGATTCGCCGGGAGTTGTATTTGGCGATTTTGATGGATAGGGAAAGGTGTCAGCCGGTGATCATCGTTTCCACGGAAGGCGGGATGGACATTGAGGAAGTCGCGGCGCGCTCGCCGGAGAAGATTCTTCGTGAGTATGTGAATCCGTTGGCGGGATTGCAGGCTTATCAGGTGCGCAAGTTGTGTGATGCGCTGGGGCTCAAGATCAATGCCCGCCAATTTGGGCGCTTACTTCACTCGCTCTACAAGCTTTTCATTGGATGCGATTGTTCGATGGTGGAGATCAATCCGGTGGTCATCACCACTGACGACCACGTGTATGCCCTGGACGCCAAATTCAATTTTGATGATAACGCGCTAGACAGGCATCCCGAGATAGCGGCGATGCGCGACACCGAGGAGGAAGACCCGCGTGAGGTGGCCGCGGCGGCCCATGCGCTGAACTACATCGGCCTGGATGGGAACATCGCGTGTTTGGTCAATGGGGCCGGGTTAGCCATGGCCACCATGGACATCATCAAGCACCATGGTGGCGATCCCGCGAATTTTCTGGATGTGGGCGGTGGTGCCTCGAAGGAGCAGGTGGCAGCGGCATTCAACATCATCTTGGGTGATGCGAACGTGAAGGGCATTTTCATCAACATTTTTGGTGGCATCATGGATTGCAACATCGTCGCTGAAGGCGTCGTGGCTGCGGCCAAGGAAACCGGATTGACTCTGCCATTGGTGGTGCGGCTGGAAGGCAACAACGTCGATGCCGGCAAGGCCACCCTCGCGGCCTCGGGCCTCAACATCGTGACCGCCGATGGCATGGATGATGGCGCTCTCAAAATCGTGACCGCAGTCGCTTGATGATGGCCCTCACGTAATTTTTTCACTTCACACCAACTTCCCATGTCCATTCTCATCGACTTAGACACCAAGGTGCTCGTTCAAGGCATCACCGGCAGTTTCGGGGCGCGTCACGCTCGGCTCTCGCTTGCATACGGCACTCAAATTGTGGGTGGGGTGACTCCGACCAAGGGAGGACAGATGTTTGAGGGCGTTGTGCCGATTTTTGACACGGTTTCTAGGGCCGTGAATGAAACTGGGGCCAAGGCGACGGCCATATTTGTTCCGCCAGCGTTTGCGGCCGACGCGATTCTGGAAGCGGCAGACGCCGGGGTAGAGCTCATCGTGTGCATCACCGAGGGGATTCCCGTCATGGACATGATGCGCGTGAAAGCCATGCTCAAAGGATCGGCGTCGCGCTTAGTTGGTCCGAACTGCCCGGGCATCGTGACTCCTGGGCGAGGGCCAAAAAGCCACGGTGGGTGCCGCATCGGCATCTCGCCAGGATACATTCACCAACGAGGAAACGTCGGCGTGGTTTCGCGCTCGGGCACGCTCACCTATGAGGCGGTGTGGCAACTCACGCAGTTAGGATACGGGCAGAGCACCTGTGTGGGCATTGGGGGGGACCCGATCAATGGAACCTCCCACTTGGATGTGCTCAAATTATTCAACGAGGACCCCGAGACCGAGGCCATCATTCTCATCGGCGAAATCGGCGGCAACGCGGAAGTGGAAGCCGCGCGTTGGGCACAGGACCATTGCAAGAAGCCCATCGCCGGATTTATCGCAGGAGCCACGGCACCCCCAGGGCGCCGTATGGGCCACGCGGGGGCCATCGTGGGCGGCGAGGAAGATACGGCTCAGGCGAAAAAACGTATTTTAGCGGCATGTGGGATAGCTGTGGCGGAGACGCCAGGGGTCATGGCGAAAACGCTGCTTGAACGATGGGGCAAGTGAGAGGAATCATGGGTCGCCGTGTTCGATCCCAGGTGGGGAGGGGTGGCATCTTTTCACAGTGCTGATTCATGACCCCCTTTTTACGCAAATTTTTGAGGATCAACTGGGTGTTAGCCCTGGTGATGTATGTGCTGTTGATTTTTGGAGTGTTCATGATTGAGAGTGCGGCGCGGCACCTCACGGTTTCCAAGGAGCTCCTCAATCAGTTCGGCAGTGCGGGTGTTTATTATGCGGCGATGCAGAAGCGATGGATCTTGATTGGGAGCGTGGTGTATTTTGCCACGGCGCTGGTCGATTACCGGTGGATTCGCTGGTTAGGGATTCCCTTTTATGTGGTAGGCATGGCGTTGATGGTCATGACCATGCAGCAGGACGATTCTGTTCACCGCTTGTTATTGTTTGGGTTGAGTTTTCAGCCGGCGCAGTTAGGAATTTCCTCGGGGATTTTGCTTTTGGCGTGGTTGATTCAGGATTTGCCCAAGGTGCATCGATGGTTTGGCTCGCCGGTGATGCGCATTGGGTTGATTGGGGTGGTGGCGGTCATTCCCTTTTTGATGGTGGTTAAAATGGGTGACATGGGATCGGCGTTGGTCTGGCTGCCTGTGTCGGTGGTTGCCTTGCTCATCGGCGGGGTGCCGTTTCGTTATCTTTCGTTCATGACGTTTTTGGGAGCCGGGTTGCTTCCCGTAATCTATTTTGTGGTGCTGCCGATGGTTTCGGCGCGCGGGCCGCAGCGTATCGACACGTGGTTGAACATGATGCGCGGGCGCGAAGTGAATATTGCCGATGAAGCGTATGCGCCGCACAATATCTCCATGGCGGTGGGCAAGGCGGGATGGAAGGGCGTCGGGTGGAAAGCCCCCTCCGAGCAGGGGTCCTTGCACGCCAAGGGCTTCATCCCACGCGATACGGCGCACAACGATTACATTTTTGCCGTCATTGCCGAGGAACTCGGATTTCGCGGCAGCTTGTTGTTGCTCACGGCCTTTGCCTTGTTGCTCATACAAGCGCTCTTCATCGCGTTTTATAGCCGCGATATCTCGGGACGTTTGCTGGTGTGCTTGGTCGTGGCCATGTTTTTTGCTCATGTTTTTGAGAGCATAGGCATGTGCGTGCTCCTCATGCCCATCACCGGTATTCCGCTCCCATTGGTCAGTTATTCGGGCACCTTCGTCGTCATCTGCATGTTGTTGCTTGGGCTGGTTCAGAGCGTCTGGATTCACCGTCACGTCAAGCCGTCGTTGTCCCTGAGTCCTGCGGTCGGGGATTGATCGTGAGGTGACAGCAAACAAGGCTTGCTCGGGCGCGTGCAGAGGGGTAAATGCCCGTCGACATGGCCAAGAAACCAGTAGTGCTTATCATTCGCGATGGCTGGGGTGTGAATCCCAGAGGTAAAGAAACCGCAGTTCAAGACGGCAACGCCACGCTCTTGGCGCACACGCCGTTTCATGACGTGATGCTCGAAAAATACCCCAAAGCGTTCTTAAGCGCATCGGGGCTCGATGTCGGGTTGCCAGACGGTCAGATGGGCAACTCAGAAGTCGGTCACCTGAATTTGGGAGCCGGGCGCATCGTTTACCAGGATCTCACGCGCATCAATAAGGCCATCGAGGAAGGCACGCTGGCGACCAATCCGGTTTTTGTGTCCATGCTAGAACAAGCGAAAGCCACGCGTTTGCATTTGATAGGCTTGGTTTCCGACGGTGGGGTTCACAGTCACCAGGACCAATTGATAGCCATGGTGAAGCTGGCGCAGCAGGCGGGTGTGGGAGACATCATGATTCACGCCATCACGGATGGTCGCGACACCTCGCCCACCGGCGGCGAAGGCTATTTGGCCAAGGTCGAGGATGAGGCCGCCACATGCGGTGCTCGCATCGCCACGGTCATCGGGCGCTATTTCGCGATGGACCGCGACAAGCGCTGGGATCGAGTGAAACTCGCGTGGGACGCCATCGTGCGCGGCATCGGCGAGAAGCGCGATGTGCTGGCCAGCGAGGCCGTGGCCGATTTCTATCGGCTTAACAAGACCGATGAGTTCATGCCGCCCATGATCTTCACCGAAGCCGATACCCAGCGGGTGCGTGACGGTGACGTGGTTTTATTTTTCAACTTCCGAGCCGACCGTGCTCGCGAGATATCCGATGCGTTTCTCAAGGATGATTTCAGCGGCTTTGAGCGCGTCGTCACGCCCAAGACTCGGTATCACACCCTCACCGAGTATGATGAGAATTACACGTGCCCGGCCATTTTTGATTCGGAGAAGCTGGAAATGGTTCTCGGCGAGACCGTGGCAGCAGCGGGACTTAATCAGATGCGCATTGCGGAAACCGAAAAATACCCGCACGTCACGTATTTCTTCAATGGTGGGGTCGAGTTAGCGAACCTGGGCGAGGATCGCGTCATCATTCCCTCGCCCAAGGATGTGCCGACCTATGATTTCAAGCCGGAAATGAGTGCTCCAGAAGTGACGGCCACGGTGTTAGCCAAGCTCAAGGATTACGATCTGGTCATCCTGAACTTCGCCAACCCCGATATGGTCGGGCATACCGGCGTGGTGGAAGCCGCCATCAAGGCCGTGGAAACCATCGACGCGGGCGTTAAAGCCGTCGTCGAAGAAACCCTGCGCCTCGGCGGTAAACTGCTCATCACCGCCGACCACGGCAACTGCGAATTCATGCGCAATGCCGACGGCTCGCCGAACACCGCTCACACCACCAACCTCGTTCACGTCGTCTATGTCGCGACGGATTCCCCGAACTATCAAGTCCGGGATGGCATCCTTGCCGATGTCGCGCCGACTCTGCTCGATATGCTCGGCGTAAGCAAACCTCAGGCCATGACCGGCACGAGTTTGTTAGTCGGGAAAAAGTGCAGTTGCTGCCACTGAACCCGAAGATTCTGAGACGCGGCCTGATGCCGCTAAATATTTGGTCGTTTTCCTCATCTAACTACTGACATAAAGCCCTTGTTGATTGGTTGCGCCGTGGTGTTTGGTGTTTTTGCTAGGGCGTCCGGCGCTCCAGACGCGGCGGCCGGTCGCTCGCTCGATGCCTTGCTCACTGGTGAGCAACGGTGGGACACCACTGCGGATGCATTTACCAAAGAGCTAGGCGGCGCGGGTATTCAGTGGTTAGATGCGGGGAAATCCCGGGCTCGCTTTTTCGGTGCAGGTCTCATGATTTCCGACTATAACCGGGTGGCCAAGCGCATGCCCATGGACAATGCCTGCGCCATGACCACCGGGATGTATTATCTCGAGCCCATCCAGTGACGCCAGCGCGGGATGCTCACCGTGCTAGGTCATTGACTATCAATCGTTAGCATCACCTGCTAGTCGGGCGACCGCGCAGAACTCGCTGCGGCCGCGTGATTCGCCGATTTTTTTTGGTGGCGCTCAGGGGCACTTTAGGAAAGTTTCG
>JBDLWH010000168.1:0-5693 GCA_039804325.1 Verrucomicrobiota bacterium | reverse complement strand
GCCGTAGGCGACGGATTGCTCCGCGGTCATGTAGTTGTCGCGGTCCGAGTCGTGCTCGACTTGCTCGACGGTCTTGCCGGTATGCTTGGCGAGAATGCCGTTGAGGCGTTTTTTCAGGTTGAACATGAAGCCGATGGTCCGCTCTACGTCGGAGGCGGTGCCGGATGCTCCGCCGGAGACCTGGTGGATCATCACGTGGGAGTTAGGGAGGCAGAAGCGCTTGCCCTTGGTGCCGGCAGTGAGGAGGACAGAACCCATGGAAGCGGCGATGCCGATGCAGTAGGTGTTCACATCGCAGGTGAGGAATTGCATTGTATCATAGATCGCGAGGCCGGCGGTGACGGAGCCGCCGGGCGAATTGATATAGATGTGGACGTCCTTTTTGGGGTCCTGCATTTGCAGGAAGAGTAGCTGGGCGATGACCGAGTTAGCCACAAAATCATCGATGGGTGTGCCGATGAAGATAATGCGGTCCTTGAGCAGGCGCGAGTAAATGTCGAACGAGCGTTCGCCGCGCCCGTCTTGTTCGATGACGATGGGGACGTAGTAGCTGTTACGCGGGGTGGGTGAAGGCATGGAGGAGAACATCATCTTAGTCTTCGGTATGTGGGGTCTCTGTGGACTCGACGACATTCGCGTGTTTGACGACGAAGTCGATGGCCTTGCCGATGACCAATGAGTGACTCACAGAAGGGAGGCGGCCGGCGCGGTGCATCTCTTTAATGAATTTCTTAGGGGCCTCCTTGCGGGAGTGAGCGATTTGGGCCAGGTGGTTAATGAGTTCGTTTTCCGAGACGGTGATATTTTCAACGGTGGCGATTTCATGGAGAATGAAGTTAGTGCGCAGGCTAGAGATGGCCTGCTGGCCGGCGTTAGAGAAGATCTCGGCTTGTTGGGATTGGATTTCGAGTTCGCTCATGCCGGATTGGACGCCGCGGCGGACCATGGTATCGGCCTGGGTTTGGGTTTCCTGGGAAACGAGAGCCTCTGGGAGTTCGAAATCCACGAGGGAGTTGAAGTGGGCAACGATTTGATTGATCTTCAAGTTCTCGATGTGGCGCTTGCGTTCGAGCTGCATGTTATCGCGGATGATCTCGGTGAGTTCCGCGAGGGATTTGCCGGGGACGATGCGTGAGGCGAGTTCGTCGTTAAGCTCGGGGAGGATGGATTCTTGAAGTTCCTTGAGAGTGGTGGTGAAGACGAGTTCCCGGGATTGGAGGTTGGGGACGGGGAAGTCGGTGGGCAGGGTGATGGTGATTTGGCGGGAATCGCCTGGGTTCATGCCGACGACTTGGGCCGCGAATCCTGGCAGGAACGTCTGGTCGTCCAAACGGATCCAGAAGTCGTTGCGGCCGGAGAGGTAACCGGTGGGCTTACCGAGGAATTCGTCGGTGGGCATGCCATCGACGGTTGAGGTGTAATCGATGACGGCAAAGTCGGCCATGGCGGCGGGGCGGCCCTCGATTATTTTGAATTCGGCGTAGTGTTCTAGGAGGCCGGTGAGTTGGAGTTGGAGTTCCTGGTCGGGCAGGGCGAGGGGTGGCACAGTGACGGTGACGCCCATGTATTCGGGCAATTGGACGTCCGGGCCGAGAGTGAGGGTTGACGAGAACGTGAGGCGACCGTCTGAGAGGGTGGTGAGGTCAGTGGGCGGGCCGAAGTTGATCACGCGGAGGTTTTCCTGTTTCAGGGCGGCGTCGTAGGCGTTATTGACGAGGTTTTCATGGAGTTCCTCGGTGATTTCCTTGATGAAGCGTTTTTCGATGATGGCGAGAGGAGCCTTGCCGGGGCGGAAGCCTGGGATGCGCGCTTTGATGAGGAATTTACGGCTGATGAGTTGACGTTGATCCTGGACGGTATCCGCAGGGATTTCGACGCGCAGGGTGGCGACACATTTGGGGTGTTTCTCGACAACAATGTTCATGGTGAATGGGTCCGACTTCAGTGTCGGGGCCGCGAAGCTAGAGGCAACGACCGACACTTGTCAAATAGGGCGTGCGAAAAGCGCGCCCTCGCCGTGAGTTTCGCAAAATATGCGAGATGGGCGAGTTCAAGTGCCGGTCGATCCGGCCCAGTGCCAGAGGCCGGGGTCGAGTTCGTGACGGGCGGCCTTAGCGATGGCGGTGGGGTCGGCGTCGTGACGCAAGACAGCGAAGACGGTCGAGCCGGAGCCGCAGAGTAGGGCGGCGGTGGTTTCCCGACGATTGAGGAGCCAATGCTTGAGCTCCGCGAGAAATCGATGTTTTGCGAAAACCGGGCGTTCCAAGTCGTTGACGAGCAGTAAGCTGTTAATTTTTTGGGGGGTATAGCGGATGCCAGGGAGTTCGAGCGAGTTGATCCAGCGGGCATAGGCGTCGGGAGTGGGGACGCAGAACGACGGTTTGAGGAGGAGCACGCGGGCGGGCGGTGGAGCGGGTTCGGGAGCGATGATTTCGCCGCGGCCGGAGCAGCGGGCGGCCCCCGGGGTGAGGAAGAAGGGGACATCCGAGCCTAACGAGGCCGCCAGATCGAGCAAGCGTGGGGAGTCGAGTGGGTGGGCGTGCAGTTGGTTCAGGGCGAGCAAGGTGGTGGCGGCATCGCTGCTGCCGCCGCCTAGGCCCGCGCCGTGGGGGATGATTTTCTTGAGGGTGATGGCGTAGCAGCAGGGAATGCCGGTGGCGGATTCATAGGCTCTCACGGCTTTGACGACGAGATTGCGGTCGTCGCCGGGTACGTCGGGGGCATCGCATGAGAAAGAAAAGGTTTCGCTGGGGCGGAATTCCAAGTGGTCGGCGAGCTCAGGGAGTTTCACCATCAGGGTGTCGATGTCATGAAACCCGTCGGCACGTTTTCCTAGAACGCGCAGCGAGAGGTTGAGTTTGGCGGGGGCGTGGTGGATGCGCGGGATCATGGTGGAAAATCACGGGCAATGAGGGCCATCAGACGACCGGTTTTGCCGAGTTGTTTGCGGTAGCTGTAGAACCGCGAGGGATCTGACGCGGTATTGAACCCGTAGTCGATGAAATTTCCCACGCCGGCCTGGCGTGCTTGGCGGGCAATTTGCGCGGCGAAATCGACCTCGTAGTCGGGTGGGCGGATGCACGGGCTGAGCACGGCGGTGACGTCGAGCGGGCAGGTGCCGAAATGATGGGCCATCTGAGTCAGGGCATTGCCGAAAATGTTGGCGGCGGTGCCGTTTTTGCCGGAGTGCAACAAGCCAATGGCCCCGGATTTTTGGTCGGCGAGCCAGATGGCGCCGCAGTCTGCGACGTAGATGGCGAGTGCGTGACCGGGTTCTCGGGTGAGCAGGCCGTCCACATGGGGGACGACGGGTAATCCGTCGGGCGCGATGATTTCCGGGCTGTCCGGGATGATGGCCACCGAGTTGCCGTGAATTTGCTCGGCGCGCCACCAGCGGGCGTGGGGGCCGGCAAAGTTCATGAGGGCGGTTTCATGGAATGGCCTGAGTCGTCGCATGGCCTCATCGCGGTCGCAGGTGACATCGAGTTCGGGCACGCGCTCGACCCATGCGGCACGGATGCCAGGGATCGCGTTGATCGAGTTCAGAAAAGGAAACGCCTCCGTCACTCGAAAAGGGTATGGGAGGCGCAGCACCTTCGCCAAGCGAGTTTATCTCGCCAACCGAGTTTATCTCGCGCCGGTCGTCATCGAGCGCCGGTCAAACCAGCACCCGACCGTGAATGGCTCGTTTCGTGTGTTCGACGGATTCGGCCTGGTCCTCGTCCATATCGGCTAAGATGTTGGCGAGGTCGGTGGCAATTTCCGTCCGCATTTTGGCCACGAGGCCGATGCCTTTGGTGGTGGCGCGCACCATGATTTTGCGGCGGTCTTCCGAGGCGTGTACGCGTTCCACATAGTCCAATTTTTCCAAACGATCGACCTGGCCGGTGGCAGCGGCGGTGGAATGGCCCATCTTTTTAGCGATGTCTGACATGGTCAGATATTCTTCGCTCGAGAGGTAGGTGAGCAGGAAAAATTGGGAGAACGAGACGTTTCCTTTGTTGAGTTCCGAGGAGAGGTTGAGGATACAACTCCGCTGAGTAAAGAGGACGAAGTCAGCAAGACGGTCCGCATCGGTTTTGACCAATGCGACAGAGGGGGTCGTGATTTTCATTATGGCTGGTTGTAGTGTTCATGTTTGGGGACATGTAAGGGACGCATCGCTGTTGGGATCGGTATATCATCAAGTGGTTAGGCCGAGGCTTCACCATGGTTCAAATCATGCTCGAATCAGCAACCATGCGGGTGGGACATTCCTAAAATAGAGAGCGCTAGAAGCTTTGAACAGAAAAGAATTCGTCAAATGTTGATTATTTTTTTTAAAAAGTGGGCGGTGGTGCGGTGGGGGTTAGTTCGGGTGGTGCGGTGGGTGGTGCTTTGGGTGTGTGGCGGGAATAGACAGAATCGCCGACGAGGACGAGGCCGATCTGGACATCGGCGGCGGCGAATTGGCCGAGGGATTCACCGGTTGTCACGAGGTTGGCCGAGCGTTGGTCAGGCCCGCGGGTGGTGAGGATGGTTCCGACCTCGACGTTCCATGGGCCGTAGCTTTGGATCAGGACGAAGCGCTTGTCGGCAGGGACCGAGGCGATGCGGCCGATGAGCCTGGGAGTCTCGAGAGTGGGCTTGTCTGGGGGGGTGGATTTTTTTTCGGTTGTGAACACCGAGCAGGCGCTGAGTGCGGCCACGCTCAGTGCGGCGAACCAGAGGGTGGGGCGTAGAGTCGTGACATTCATTGGGCTTAGCGGAGTCTGAATCTTATCGGCGGCGGCTTCGAGTCGAATCGTCTGACCCGTATGGTTTTTAATCAAGGAACGAGGAGCGCGGGTTTCGCAAGATCGATGGGGGGAAACCTAAATCCTCACTCAATAGGACATAACAGGAATATGGTTGATAATGGACATCTGCCTTGCTGGGTGTATTCGTAATCGCCAAAATAGATCGGAGGAACTGCACTGGACCCAAGTCAACCACGAAACGACTCCGAGCTATGATTCGGGGCCGATGGCGAAAACTCCAAATGCAAACCCCTCTGTCCCCAACGTCACTCACCATCATGAAACCTCCTCTCCTCGCGTTCCTCCTCCTCGCAATGATGGCGGCCCATACGCCTGGATTTTCGCAAAACAGCCAATCCGCCGCAGATCAAATTGACGGTCTAGCAGGCAGTCGGCCACTCACGGGAACAGAATGTTTGCGATTCATCACCCCAGACACGCTCGAATTGGCTCGAATCACCACCAAGGAAAAAGGTGCCGACCCTATCAGTTGGAATTTTATCGCTAACGGAGTCTTCACGCCACCTGACGCTAGCAGTTACACGGTGGCACTCAACGGTCAGCAAGTGGCAACCACGTTTCACGGGTCACGGCGGCGAGTATCCCACGCCCCATTGATCAAATACGACATCCACATCGACAATCGGGTTTATCTCAAACTCGGCACGCCAGCGCAAATTGGCGACATTGTCACCGTTACCACCACCGGTTGGGGCACTGGCGCACCGGCAGCATTAACCGCTACGTTGACCGCTAACCGGAGAAACCCAGCCATTCATGTGAACCAAGTCGGATACCCAACGGTGGGGCCCAAACAAGCGATGGTGGGATACTACCTCGGCAGTGGAGGAGAGCTTGTTATTAATGCAACCTCGTTTCGGATTGTGAATGCAACGTCAGGTGCCATTGCCTATA